>JAJDYL010000038.1 GCA_022825195.1 Alphaproteobacteria bacterium | reverse complement strand
CTGTTCCAGCATGACAATCTCCCTGTTGAGTTGGAAACAGGGTGAGTTGTCGCCGAAAGTTATGTGCCGGGAAGTCCTCTCGTCGCCCGCGGACTCAAGGGGTTGCGGGCGACCCGGCACATAACCGGACTCGGCACATGTCGTCGAATATGTGGCGCGCCACATATTCGACGTACAGCCTCGCCGGGAGGCCGCGCCGGATCAGCGCGTTCCTGAACACCGGCAGGAAGGCCGAGGTGTTCTCGGACATGGCGAAGGCCGCGAAGGGGACCACCCGGGTGGCATCGTCGATGAAGGCGATCAGGTAGGTCTTGCGCCGGACCCGGCCGTGCCGGACCTTCGGCCCGTGCATGACGTCGGACATCCACAGCTCGCCGGCGTCCCTGAAGGCGAAGCGGCGCCGGTCGGCGCCGTCCGGCGGCTTCCTGTCGAACAACCCCTCGCGGCTGAGCAGCCGATGCACGGTGGACGGGGCGAGCGGATCCTCGATGCCTTCGTCGCGCGCCATCCTGATGATCGCCCGCACCGAACAGCGCGGGTTCCCGGTCTTCAGCGCGACCAGGCGCTCGGCGACCTCGGGCGCCAGGCGCCGGGGTTGCCCGCGATCGGTGCGCGCCCTGGGGTAGAGCGCGTCGAAGCCGCCGCGGCGGTACAGATTGACCCAGCCCCGGATGGTGTTGGCCGCGACCCGGGTCCGTTCGCTCCCGGGTATGACGTAGTTCCGCTCCGCCTTGGCCCGCATCAGCGCGCCGGCGCCCGGTGCGCCCACCGGCAGATGCACCAGATCGGCGATCACGCCGTATCGGAACAGCGCGATCTCCTGGCGAAGGTCGTCATGCGAGTTGTTCATGCCGCGGTCCTCGTTCGGGGGGCTCTCCGGCCCCGGGACCATGACGCTACGAGGCGCCCGGAGGCGGATCAGGCCCCATCGAGTGTTGGAAGACCGGTTTGCGACCCGGCACGCCCCTGCCGCGCGGTTGGAAGCCCAAAGGGGAAGGCAGCATCCGAAGCTGCGCCGCTACCAGACCGCGCAGCTGCATCAGCGCGCCGGCGCTCCCGAGACGCGCGCGCACCGCCACCATCGTCGCCGCGCAGCCCGACAGACGGTCGGGGATCAGCCCGATGACACGGGCAAGAACGTCATGCACCAGGCGAACCCGGCGGCGAACCCAGCGCAGTGCGCCGGGAAGCTCCACCGCGTCCCGGCGCACATCGTTCGCCGCCGCCTCAAGGCTCGACGACCCCTCGGCCGCCACCACAACCAACTCCAGATCGTCGAGCGTGCCCGGCAGATGCGACGACAGACAGTCGGCCAGAAGACCGATCGTCGTATGGCTCTCTCGGCAATACCAGCGGGGAACCTTCGCGCCGGGCGGCGTCTTCCGACCATAGGTACCGTGCCGCGCCACCGAACAGCCGCCGTGAGGATGGTTCGGGCAGCGCTCAAGCCTTGCCTCGCGCCACGCCTCCGTCCTAACGTATTCCTCGCCGGTAAGCCCCGTCTCGTAACGAAGCTGCAAGCCGGCCATGGCCCGGCGGGTCTCTACCCCGCGCGGGCCTCCTTCTTGTGGGTCACCGTCAGAGCAACACTACGGACCCAGAACGACACCGCCAAGACCAGGAGCCCGCCCGCAACCGTACCGCATTCCCCCACCAGCCAGGGGAATCCCAAAACCGATCAAACCGACAAAAATCGCCCTCCTTCTACCCGGCTAAACCGGGAGACAACACAGGCGCATGAGGACGCCGCCGAAGCGGCCGGCAGCCATCCGTTCCATGCCGAAGGATACGGAGCGCTTGCCGCGCGGCTGGAAAAGATCGCCGGTCGTCAGGACCTGCCGGCCGGAACCTCGACGCGGTTCGCGGCCCTGCTGGAGGAGCACGAGGCGCTCGTCCGGGCGGGTGAGGCGGTCGCAAACGTGTTGCCATCATACAGGAAGGCGGACGAGACGCGCGCGGCACTGCTGGCCGAGGCCGCCGCTTCGGACCTGCCGGTCACCGATCTTGCCAGGTGGCAGAACGGGAAAGAAGAAGCCGGCGCGCTGATGCGGGCGGGCAAGGCGATGCTGGAACGCAGCAGGTTCGGCGTTCACCTCGACCGCGACCCGGCCGACCGTGCGCTGGTGGCGCGCGTGGTGGCTGCCGCGCAAGCCGACATGCTGCTGGCCGATGCGCTGGACACATGGCGCACGCATTCCGGCAGCGCCGGGGACCGGGATGTATCGCCGTTCGACGCGGAGGGCGTCGACGAGGCCATGGCGCCGCTGCGGGCGCTCGCCGCCAGGGACGGTCTGGCCGTACCGCTGCCGCGGGACATCCTCGACCTCGTCGAGGAGCACGGACGCGAGATGAGGGCGCGGGACAAGATCGACAATTGGCGGCGCGATGCTGACGGGATCGAGGACCGGCGCGGGCAGCTGATCGCGGAAGCGGCGGGCAGAAGCCTTGCCCTCGTCGAGCTCCCGGACTGGAAGGCATGGTGGGACGACGCCCTGTCGGCGGTGGACCGGGGGGACGCGCTTGCCGACGACCCCGACATTGCCGGCCGCCTCGACCGGAACGCCGCGCTGCGCTCCGTGATCGACACGGTCCTGGACCGGTTCGAAACGGCCTTCGACGCCGACGAAGCCGCGGCCGGGTTGCTCCATGAATGGGAGACGCATGTCGGGGCGGCGCGGTTGCCTCGCAGCCGTCCTTCCCGCGCCGAGGGGCATGACGGACTTGTTGCCCGCATGGAAGAGATGGCGGAGAGCGCGGACCGGGCTACGGCGGAGCGGTTGCCCGCGCTGGTGCAGGAGAACGAGCGGCGGGAGCGCGAGCAGGTCCGCGAGGACGCCGTATCGCACTACCGGCGCATTCTGGACCGGACCGACGGCAGGCCGGATCTGCTGCCCTACCAATACGACTATAACGAATTCCGCGCCGCCCTGCGCGAGGCGCGCGAGGTTCTCGGCCCGGACTTCGAAGGCGTCCCCGCCGACCTGGACGCCAGGCTGGACGCCGCCGACGGGATGATTGCGCGCCTGAAGACCCTCACTGACGAAGCGCTCGAACTTTCCGATGAGGCGGTTCGCCTGCAAGGCATATACGAATCGCCGCGGTCCCGCCTGCCGGCGCACGAGCGCGAGGGGTTCCATCCCTGGCGCGCGAGGGCCGACCGGTTCCTTGCCGCATGGGAAGCCGTGCAGCGCGACCCCGCCATGGCCCCGCATCTGGACAGGTCGTCCATATCCCGCGACTCGCTTGAACTGACCGCCGAACTCTTCCGGGGGGCGGAACTCCAGGCGCCCGAAATCAGGAGCGGACAGGAGGCGGAGCGCCTTCGCCGCGACCGCAGCGAGGGCGGCGGCATGAAGCTGTGAGCGGGAACCGGCGGCGGAACCCCTGTCTTCAGCCGCCGGCCGAAGACAACGGGCCGGACAGGGCGCTCGACAGTAGTGCGGCGCGTCCGCTGCCGGCGCGAATCGACAGCAGGTCGCCGGTCGAGTATCTCACGCGCGAGGACAGGAAAGTCCGCCCCCGCGCTAACGCCCTCCGGCGAGCCCCGGCGAGATCGCGGCGGCCCGGCCCTGGGAGCGCGCGGCATGACCGGACGCCCGAACATCCTTTTCGTCATGGCCGACCAGCTCGCGCCGCAGGTGCTTTCTGCCTATGGCGGCCGGCGGGTCGAGACGCCGCATATCGACCGCCTGGCCGCGGAAGGCGCGGTGTTCGAGAACGCCTGTTGCAACTTCCCGCTCTGCGCCCCGGCGCGCTTCTCGATGCTGAGCGGTCGGCTGCCCTCGCGCATCGGCGCGTTCGACAATGCGACTGTTCTCCGCCTCGGGACCTGTTCACCGACCTGTCGCTGGTGTTCATGGACACCACGACGCTGTCGTTCCACGGCGCGGGCGGCGAGACGCTGGGAGCGCACGGCCACTCGAAGGACCATCGCCCGGACTTGCGCCAGATGGTTCTGGCGGTGGTGCTGGACGGCGAGGGCCGGCCTGTATGCACGGAGATGCTGCCAGGCAACGCGGCCGACACAAGGGTGCTGCTGCCGATCATGGGCCGTCTGCGGTCGCGGTTCGGGATCGGTCGTGTGTGCGTGGTGGTGGACCGGGGGATGATCTCGGCAGCGACGATAGCGGCGCTGGAAGAGCGGGAGCTGGACTACATCCTGGGGGCGCGCGAGCGGCGCACGAAGGTGGTCCGCGAGGTGGTGCTGAAGGACACGAAGCCTTTTGTGCCGCTGCTCCTCAAGCGTCCGCGCGGCGAGACGCAGCTGTTCGTGAAGGAAGTCACGGTGGGCGGCGCGCGCTATGTCGTATGCCGCAACGAGGCGGAGGCACAGAAGGACCGCGCCGACCGGCAGGCCGTGGTGGACGGCCTCCAGCGCCGCCTTGCGGACGACGAGAAGGCGCTGATCGGCAACAGCGCCTACCGGCGCTACCTGCGCCGCACCGGCGCGGGCAAGGCGTTCGAGATCGACGCCGGCAAGCTCGCCGAGGAGGCCCGCTTCGACGGCATCTTCGTGCTGCGCACCAACGCCGGCATGACGCCGCTCAATGCCGTGCTGCGCTACCGGGAGCTGCTCACGGTGGAGGACCTGTTCCGCCGCGCGAAGGCCCAGTTGCGCACCCGCCCGATCTACCACTCCTGCGACGCCGCGATCCGCGGCCATGTCTTCTGCTCCTTCCTCGCGCTGGTCCTCCAGAAGGAACTCGCCGACCGCTGCGCCGCCGGCACCGTCGTCGGATGGGACGACCTTATCCGCGACCTCGACCGCCTCCAGCAGGCCACCATCGAGAAGGACGGCAAGCGCATCACAACCCGCACACATGTCGAGGGCCAGGTCGGAAAGGTCTTCCGCGCCGCCGGTATCGCGCTGCCGCCCAACGCGCGCGAACACGACGCCTGACCCTCAATCCCCCGAAAATGTAGTGCATACAACCGGCGCCGCCGGCATAACCCCCTGTTCTATCGAATACTTTTAAACGGCACTGTTGAAGTTGGGCATGGCGCAAGACAGGCCCGGCTGCTCTTGGATGGTGCCCCAGAACGCGGGCGGTGGCGAATCGCGCTTACACGAGGACTTCGTTTGGGGTGAAGGCGGGAGAGCGGTCGCGCCGCACCGGAGCGTATCGTCGGGCTCGAGTTGGGGCCAGGTGGTGAGCGTCAGACTGAATTCGGGTGTTAGCGACGGTGAGGAAGTGCATTTATTTGCTGAAGTCCGACGTCTGGGGTCTTCGGATTGGGAGCAGCCGGTCCTGATGTAGTGGTGCAGTTCATCGGATCTGTCGGTCATCGGTTTCGAGGGTTTCGCCGGCGCGTTCGCGCATGAGCATGTCGTTCCAGTCCTGTCCATCGAGAGCCGGGCGCAGCCGGACGGTTCTGGTGTCCTTTTCGATCAGGCGCAGCGCGGCG
>JAJDYL010000024.1 GCA_022825195.1 Alphaproteobacteria bacterium | reverse complement strand
TCCGGCAAGACCGGGGTGCGCGGGCCGGTGGTGAGCCGCGAGGGCGCGCTGGTCGAACGGGCCTTCCTCGCCGGTCTCGTCTCCGGCGTCGGCCAGGGCGTCTCCCAGACCTTCCAGCCGCAGGCGGTGGCGACCGGCGCGGGCGGCGGCGCGGTCGCCAACACCGCGCTCGGCGATATCGGGCGCGCCGGTCTCGGGGCGGGCGCGTCGTCCGCCGGGCAGAAGGTGGCCGACTACATGATCCGCCGCGCCGAGCAGTACCAGCCGGTGATCCAGCTCCAGGCCGGCACGAAGGTGACGCTGGTGTTCCTCGAAGGCGCCCGCATCGACGGCCGCGCCGTCCGGACCGAATCCAGTCAGGGAGGAAAGTGAGATGACCGGAAGGACGAAATACGCGCCGCGCATGACGGCGATATCGGCTGCCGCGTTTGCCGCGCTGCTGCTGGCGGGCTGCTCCTCGGGCCATGTCGGCGACGACTGGCAGTGCCCGCTGGCGGCGGGCGGGGCCTGCGACAGCGTCGCCGCCGCCGACCCGGCTGTGCCGAAGACGGATGTCGCGCCGGCAGGGGCGCCCGGACAGCCGCTCCGGTTGCTGCCTCGCGAATGGGACGCGGACCTCGCGGACGCGACTGCTGCCCCGGGGACTGCAATCCGCTCCTGCGAGACGGAGTGCGGTTTCGATCCTTTCGCCTGGCTCGCCCGGCTGTTCGGAGCGGAGATCGGCTACGACCGCCCTGAAGCGAAAGACGCCAAAGCGGCCATGACGGAGACCGCCCCCGCCATGGCGGCCGCTTCCAGCGCCGACTCCCGTGTGATCCAGGAGACGCCGGCCGGGAACCACCCCGGCGCCGACGATCTGCGCACCGGCGAGACGGTGGCGCGCATCTGGATCGCGCCCTTCGTCGATGCGGACGGAGTCTATCGCGAGGCCTCTCATGTCCGGGTCGTGCTGGAGCCGGCCGGCTGGAGGCTGAAGTGAGCCTGTCCCCCGACACGGCGGTGGGCCGCCTGCTCGAACTGTTCGAGGGCCCGGAGGCGCCGGGGCCGTGGTCGCCGCCCGCCATGCCGGCAGCGCTGCATTCCCTGCTCCCCTGGCGCGCCTTCGACGAGTCGAGCGAGCTCTACGTCAACGCGGGCTCGGTCGGCTTCGTGCTGGAACTGCCGCCATTTGCCGGGATCGACGCCGAGACCCTGGGGGCGCTCGCCGGCACGCTCGCCGACGCCGCGCCCGAACGCTGCACGATCCAGGCGATCCACTGGGCAAGCCCGAGGTTCGGCGCCGCCTTCCGCGCCTGGGCCGAACCCCGGCTTGTCCCGGCCTCTCCCGGCTCGGAAGCCGGGGCAGGCTCCCGTGTGGGAACGGAAGGCGCGCTCGCCCGCATGGGCCGGCGGCGCGCCGAGCTGCTCGCCCCCGGCGGCTGGCGCCGGCTGCATGACGGGGGTCCGCCCTTCACCCTCTCCGACTACCGGGTGTTCGTGACCGCATGCCTCGCCGGCGGACCGGGCCCGGCCGCGGAGACCGCCCTCGGCGCCTTCCGCCGGGCGCTGGAAGGCACCCTCGCCTCCGCCGGCGCGGCGGCAAGGCGGCTGGAGCCCGACGGGCTGCTGTCGCTCGCCGCCGAACTGGTCATGCCCGATATCGCCGGACGCCATGACGGCGGGGACGGCGGCACCGAACGCCCGGTCCGGCGCTGGGCTCCGCGCGACCCCCTGCACGAACAGTGCATCGCGCCCGGCCGGGCGCTGACCGTGACCCCGCGCGGCCTCGCCTTCCACGATGCGGAAGGAGAGGACGTGGCCGTCCGGGTTCTCTCCGCCCTGGCCTTCCCCGAAGTCTGGCCCGGCTGGCGCGGCAATGCGCTGATCGGCGACTTCCACCGCGACTTCCTCCAGCCCGGCTGCCCGGTGTTGACCTGCCTCACCGTCACCACCGGCGACGCCGCCTCGGGCGAGCGCGCCTTCCTCAAGGCGGCACGGGCGACCCAGCAGGCCGGGACGGGCATTGCGCGGTATCTGCCCGGTCTGCCCGAGAAGGCGCGCGACTGGCAGACCGTCACCGAACGCCTCAAGGACGGCGAACGGCTGGTCCGCGCCTGCTGCATGGCGGCGGTCTATGCGCCGATGGATGCGCTCGACGAGGCCGAGCAGGCGGTGCGCGCGATCTATCACGGCCAGGGCTGGCGCGTCGGGGCCGAGCGCTACATGCAGCTCCCCTCCTGGCTCGCCTGCCTCCCGATGGCGTCCGCCGGCGGCCTCGACGCCGATCTCGAACGCATGGGCCGCATGAAGACCCTGCTGACCTCCTCGGCGGTCAACCTCGCGCCGCTCCACGGCGAGTGGCGGGGCCAGCCGCAGAGCCCCGACAATCCGCCCGCGCTCTTCCTGATCGGGCGCCGGGGCCAGCCGGCCGGCTGGTCGCCGTTTGCCAACGAGGCCGGCAACTACAACGTCGCCGTCACCGGCAAGTCGGGCTCGGGCAAGTCGGTACTGATGCAGGAGCTGGTGGCGGGCCTGGTCGGCGCCGGCGGCGAGGCCGTGGTGATCGACGACGGGCGCTCGTTCCAGCACACGGCGGAGGCGCTCGGCGGCGCGTTCATCGCCTTCGGCAAGGACCCCGCCTGTTTGAACCCGTTCGCCATGATCGACGCCGGGACGGCCGAGCATGACGGCGATTACCGGGAAGAGTGCTTCGCCATGCTGGCCGGCGTCATCGGGCGCATGGCACGGCGACGGGGCAGCATCGACGATATCGAGGCGGCATTGATCGCCGAAGCCATCGCACAGGCCTGGGACGAGGGCGGCAACGAAGCCGATCTCGGCGGTGTCAGAAAGAACCTCGACGCCCGCGACGACCGCCGGGCGAAGGACATGGCCACCGCGCTCGGTCCCTGGTGTCCGGGCGGGGCGATGGGGCGGCTCTTTGCCGGCTCGCACACCCCGGCGCTCGACCGGGCGCTCACCGTGTTCGAGCTGGCCGAACTCAAGGGCCGGGGCGACCTGCAGGCGGTGGTGCTCATGCTGGTGGTCTTCCTCGCCACCCAGCGCATGTATCACGGCCCCCGCACACGGGCGAAGGTCATCGTCATCGACGAGGCCTGGGACCTGCTCTCGGGCGAGGACAGCCGGGCGTTCCTCGAAGGCGCCGCCAGACGCGCCCGCAAATATCGCGGCGCGCTGATTACCGGCACGCAGTCGGTCAACGACTACTACGCCAATCCGGCGGCACGGGCGGCCTGGGAGAACTCGGACTGGGTGATCTTCCTCGCCCAGAAGGACGAATCCGTCGAACTGCTCAAGCAGGAGAAGCGCATCCACTGCGATCCCGGCATGGAGCGGGCGCTGAAGAGCCTCACCACCGCCGACGGGCGCTATGCCGAGCTGGTGCTGCACGGCCCCGACGGCTGGCGCGTCGCGCGGCTGGTGCTGGATGCCTGGTCGGTGGCGCTGTTCTCCTCGCGCGGGCCCGCCTTCGCCGCGGTCGAGCGGCTGAAGGCCGGGGGCCTCTCCACCGTCGAGGCCATCGACCGGCTCGCTGGGGACGGTGCGCCTGCCCCTGCCGGACATTCCGAAACCACCGAACGAAAGGGAGAGAGTGCATGACCGTGAACCCTGCCGGCGCGAACCCGCCGGCGCCGCTCATCTGGCCGGGCGATCCGGAGGACGTGACGGCCGAGGACGTCGACTTCGAGGCTTTGGCCCATGTGCTGGCCAATACCTGCCGCCGGGGCGGGTGCT
>JAJDYL010000186.1 GCA_022825195.1 Alphaproteobacteria bacterium | reverse complement strand
CGCATGCGCCGCTACCGACGCTTCGTCACCGGCCTCACGACCGATAACGCACGGCTCGCGGTGGAAACGCGGTCGGCTACTCCTTCGTTCCGCAGGACTTTCACCCGCTACCCCCACACCAGTTAGCCTGGCGCTCGAAGTGTAATGCTCACCGACCCAGGCTTCCGAGAATCCGAGCTCGTCGGCATAAATGATGGCCTCGGCGTCTTCCTCCAGGGTCGTGTGGTAGTCCCTGTCGATATGATGCAGGGGCATCATGAAATAGCCGAGCTTCATCGGTTTTCTCCTGTTCGAGGGCCGCGACGACGCGGGAAGGTTGCGGCCCGGCCGCCAAAACTGTCAATCGGCCCGGTCTCGCGGGCGGTCTCCGGGCTCCCGGTCCGTTTGGCTTCGGGAGCGCGCGTCAGATGTCGGTCTCGACGAAGCGCATGGCCTGGCGGGCAGTGCGGCGCACCATCTTCCGGCGCACGGGAGAGTGGAGGAGGCGGTTGAGCGCGGCGAGCGCCAGTTCCCCGGACCGCCCGGCCTTGTCCGATGCCAGCATGTTGCGCACCGCCAGTATCGTCTTCACCAGATGGACGGAGACGATATACCTGTCCTGGCCATGGTCCATGAGCCGGCGGTCCGCCTCGGCGAAGAACAGGCCGGGGTCCGCGACCGTCCAGTCTTCGGGGTCCACGTCCCCGTCCTGATGGCCGGTATTGCGTCCGGCGAAGCAGGCCATCTGCAACAGGCCCGCGGGCCAGAGCTCCGGAAACTTGGAGCAGATGCCGAGCACCGCATCGGCGAATGTGAGGCCGTGGGTCAGGTCGAGCCAGCCGAAGTCGCTGCCGTACGGTTTGTCGAGATCGTCCAGGTGGGCGAGGTCGAAGCGCACCATGTTGAGCGCATTCGCCCCGAGCAGGCTGCGGAAGAGGTCGAGCGGCGGCACAGCGCCGTGCTCCGCGGTGAAGGCCAGCGCCCTGTTGGCGTTCAACCCGACATAATCCGCGGCCGCGGGCGCCGATCCATCGGGCTTCGATCCGAAGCTCTCCAATGCCTCGCCGTATCCCCTGAACTCGGGAATGAGGTCCTCGCGGAACGCCGACACCAGCCCGCGCACCAGCGAGACCAGAACCGGCTCGGCCATGTCTTCGCCCAGCCGGCGAATCAGCGCTCCCGCCTTGAGCGCATAGATGGCGGAATGGCCGAAACCGGCGTAATGGGCAAGCGCGGCGCGGGCCAGTCCGCGTTCCATGGCGTCCCATGCATCGCCCGTTGCGACCGCGCCCCGCGTCAACCGGATGGCGCGCGCTTCGTCCTCCTCCTCGACGGCCCGGCAGAAGGCCTCCTCATCCCAGTCCTCGATGCCTGCCGCATACGGATAGCGGCGCTCGCGCAAGGTGTCCTCGGCCATGTGGCCGATTGCTTCCAGAAGGCAAATGAGCCGGTTTTCCGGATCGTCGGCGTGGCTGTCGTAGAGTGCGAGCCAGTCGGCGGCGCCCGCGTAAGCGTGCGTCCATCCGAACTCCAGCCTGTCGTGCGACCAGCGGATCGCCTCCCTGACGGCGAGGACGGGATCGACCCCGAGCCGTGCGACCCGCGCGATTTCGCGCGCCAGCCGTTCATAGTCGTGATCGGCGAAACCCTGCTTCAGGTCTTCGAGGGATTTCGCCAGCCGTTCCTCTACCGGAGGATCGACGATCTCGACCCAGACATCGCCGCCGCGGACCTCGACCGGATAGACGCGCAGCCGGTCGCCGTCGCGCTGGTTCTCGCCCGTCTCCAGGTCGAACTTCCAATTGTGCCAGTTGCAGGTGAGCAGGCAGTTGCCGTCAAGCGTGCCCTCGCGCAGCGGATACCCCTCGTGCGGGCAGCGATTATTGCAGGCGCGTATGCCCTTCGCGGTGTCGAACAGGGCTATCTGGCGCCCGTCGAGCCGAAAGACCGTGCGGCCCTTCCGGCGGAGTTCCTCGACGCTGACGGCCCTGACCCAGCCCTGTTGCATCGCCGCGCCTCCCCGGTGCCTGTCTTCCTGAAACTAGTGCGATTTGCCGGGATGTCATCTCACACGCCCAGCACGCGCACCGTCGAGCCGGAGAGGATTTCCGCCCGCTCGGCGGCGGTCAGCGGCGTGTCGTCCACGACCTTCCGGGGCTGCGGATCGCCGATGGGGAACGGGTAGTCGGAGCCGAGCATCACGCGCTCCGCCCCCATCAGGTCCACGAGGAAGCGCAACGCATCCGGGCGGAATACGCAGCTGTCCACATACAGCCGCGAGAGGCCTTCCGCGGGGTCCGCATACTGCCCCGGATGGGCCTCCACATTCCGCACCAGCCGGCCGAGCGCGAAGGGCAGCGCCGCGCCGCCATGGCTCAGGATCAACCTGGCCCCGGAATATTTCAGCACATGGCCCGAGAACAGGAGTCGCGCCACCGCCACGGTCGTGTCCGCCAGCCTGCCGACCGCATTGACCATGTCGTAATCCACGACGCGCGGGTCGCTTGTCACATACATCGGGTGGATGTAGAGCGCCGCGCCCCGCTCATGCGCCGCCGCCCAGAAGGGCTCCAGGGACGGATCGTCGAGCACGCCGGAATCGCCATGCGGCTGCGTGCCGATCATGAAGCCGCGAAAGCCGTGGTCCAGCGCCTCGCACAGTGCATCGGCGGCAGCCTCGCCGTCCTGCAGCGGCACGCCGGCGAGCGGGATAAGCCGGTCCTCGCCCTCGCAGGCCCGCCAGAGCGCCTCGTTGCAGAACCGGTTCCAGTCGGCCCCGGCCCCGCCTTCCAGTTCGTAGCCGAAACTGTCGGTCCAGGGCGCGACCACCTGCCGGTCGAGGCCCTGTTCGTCCATCCAGGCAAGGCGCTCGTCGGCTTCGCGCAGCTTCGGATTGACCGGCCTTGTCGGCTCCCTGCCCCCGAAGGCGAGGCGGAAGCGTCCGTCCTCGTGGAGGCATTCGACCCCGCCGAAGCGGGCGGCTCCCCTGGCAAGCGTGTCGAACACCGTCTGGGGGACGTAATGGGCATGCGAGTCGATGGCCTTCACCGGGACGCTCCGTTCGTGAATCGGGACGATGCGCATCATTGCCGGAGTGTTCCGCAATGCCAAGAATGGCCCGATGCGCGGGGGAGACGGGGCGTTGAGCGAAATCGGCAAGCCGAGAAGGCGGGTGGAGGACGACCGGCTGGTGACGGGCCGCGGCTGCTATGCGGACGACGCCGCACCCGACGGCGCGGCCCATGCCTTCATCGTGCGCAGCCCCCATGCCCATGCGCGCATCCGCGGGATCGACATCTCGCGCGCCGCCGCCCTGCCCGGCGTGCTGGCCGTGCTGACCGGCGCGGACGCCGCCGCCGACGGCATGGGGCCGATTCCCCACAATCCCGACTGGACCGGCCCTCCCGATGTCGAGCTGCGCCTGCCGGAGGGCTTCGAGGTCACGGTGACGCCCGATCTTCCGCTGCCGGTCGATGTCGTGCGCTACTGCGGCGAAGCGGTGGCGCTGGTCGTGGCGGAGACGGCGGCCATCGCAGCGGATGCGGGCGAACTGGTCGCGGTGGACTACGCGCCCCTCCCCGCGGTGACAGACGCGCGGGCCGCCCTTGCCGGGGACGCCCCGCAGCTGTGGCCCGACTGCCCCGGCAATCTGGCGCTCACCTGCGAAGTGGGCGACGGGGAAGCGGTCGAGGCGGCCTTTGCGGAAGCCGCTCATGTCGTGACGCTGGAAAGCCATATCCACCGCGTGAACGGCGTGCCGATGGAGCCGCGCGCCGTGGTGGGCGAATATGACGCTGCGGAAGACCGCTACACGCTGCGCGCCGCCTCCGGGCGCGGCGCCGTGCAGACGCGGGACCGCCTCGCGGCCACGCTCGGCGTGCCGCTAGAGAACTGCCGGGCGGTGTTCGGCGACATGGGCGGCAATTTCGGAACACGGAATGCCTTTTCGCCGGAATTCGCGCTGGTTCCCTGGGCGGCGCGGCGAACGGGCAGGCTGGTGAAGTGGACGGCCGACCGGCGGGAATGTTTCCTCTCCGACTATCAGGCCCGCGACCTCCATTCCGAGGCGGCGCTGGCGCTCGACGACCACGGCAACTTCCTCGCGCTCAGGGGCGTCAACACGCTCAATCTCGGGGCCTGCACGGTCTATTTCTGGCCGCTGCGCAAGGGGCTCTCGATGATGCAGGGCACCTACCGCATTCCGGCCGTGCATTTTCGCGGCCATGCGGCGATGACCAACACGGCCCCGACGGCCGTCTATCGCAGCGCCGGCCGGCCCGAGGCCATCTGCATGATCGAGCGGCTGATCGACCTTGCGGCGGAGACGCACGGCTTCGACCGGATCGGGTTGCGCCGCCGCAACCTGGTCGCGCCGGACGCCATGCCGTTCACCAACGGCGTCGGCGTCACCTATGACAGCGGCGACTATGCCGCCGCTATGGACGAGGCGCTCAAGGCGGCCGACTGGGCGGGGTTCGAGGCGCGGCGCGCGGAGGCCCGCCGGCGGGGCCTCCTCCGGGGCATCGCGGTCGCCAACTATATCGAGGTGACAAGCGGCATCCCCCGCGAGCGGGCGGAACTGCGGGCGCTGGCGGACGGAACGATCGAGCTTGTCGTCGGCACCATGAGCAGCGGCCAGGGCCACGAGACCAGTTTCCCGCAGCTTGCCGCCGGCTGGCTGGGCGTGCCCTTCGAGCGCATCCGCTATGTCGCCAACGACACCGACCGCGTATCCGTCGGCGGCGGCTCGCATTCCGGCCGTTCCATGCGCCTCGCCAGCATCGCCATCGACAGGGCCGCGGCGGCGCTCCTTGGGCGGGGCAGGGCCGTTGCCGCCCGCGCGCTGCAGGCGGCGCCGGAGGACATCGCCTGGCGCGGGGGAGCCTTCCATGCCGAGGCCGGCGCCAGCATCGACCTGGCGCAGGCGGCTGCTCTTTCCGACGGGCCGCTCGAAGGCATCGGGGACATTACCGACCGGTCGGGCGGCTATCCCTATGGCGCGCATGTCTGCGAAGTCGAGGTCGATCCCGAGACGGGCCGGGTCCGCGCCGCCGCCTGGACCGCCCTCGACGATGTCGGCCTCGCGGTCAATCCGCTGATCCTGCACGGGCAGGCGCAGGGCGCGGTGGCGCAGGGCCTCGGACAGGCGCTGATGGAAGAGGTCCGCTACACGCCGGAGGACGGCCAACTCCTCACCGGCTCGTTCATGGACTACGCCATGCCGCGCGCGGACACAGTGCCGCCGATAAACACGCTGATAACCGAGGTGCCGGCAAGCTCGCATCCCTTCGGCATCCGCCCCGGCGGCGAAGGCGGCACGACGCCCGCACTCGGCCTCGTCGTCAACGCCGTCTGCCACGCGCTCAGCGACCTCGGCGTCCGCCATATCGAGATGCCGCTGACGCCCGAGCGCGTCTGGCGGGCTATCCGGGAAGCGCAGCGGAACCGCCGGTAGCTCCCCTTACCCGATGGCGCAGCCGAAGCCGCCATCCACGGAGATCGTCTGGCCGGTGACGAAGCCGGCAAGGTCGGAGGCGAGGAAGAGCGCGACCTTCGCCATGTCCTCCGGCAGGCCCCAGCGGCCGAGCGGCGTGCGCGCGACGATCCCGCGGTCGGCGTCCTCGTTCCGCTTGAAGCGGTCGGTCATCTGCGTGTGGACATAACCCGGCGCCACGGCGTTGACCCGGATGCCGTCGCCGCCCCAGGCCACGGCCAGCGTTTTCGTCATCTGCACGATGCCGGCCTTGCTCGCCCCATAGGCAGGATTGCCCTGGCTGCCGAAAAAGGCCGTCATCGAGGAGAGGTTGATGACCGAGCCGGGGCGCGCGGCGAGCCGGTCGCGCAGCAGGGTCGCGAGATGCAGGCCCGCGCCGAGATTGACCTCCAGCACCCGGCGGAAGGTTTCCGGCTCGTATTCCGCCCGCCGGTAGGCGACCATGCCGGCATTGTTGACCAGCACGTCGAGCCGGTCGAACCGCGCGGCCAGCGCGCGCCGCTGTTCCTCCTCGCCGACATCGACGGTGTGGAAGTCGATCCCGTCAAGGTCGGTTTCATAGGCGTCGCGCGGCCTCGTGCCTGTCGCCGCCACTTCTGCGCCGGCGTCGCGGAAGGCCGTCGCCATGGCGTTGCCGATGCCGCTCGACCCGCCGGTCACCAATATTCTGTAGCCGTCGAATCGCAGCATCGGTCAGTCCGTCCCCGGCAGGTTGCGCATCAGCCCGGCGAGCAGCGCCGTCTCCATCCCGAAGCCGCTGGTCCCGACGTGGCCGGCCGCTTTGAGCCGCGCCTCGTCCGGCCTGTTCTGGTTGAGTTTCCAGGTTCCGTCCACCGCCTCCACCAGGAGTTCGACCGGCAGGATCGCCCGCATCAGCGCCTCCAATTGACGTTCCGGCACCTTGGAAGTGCGCCAGGGCGGCTTGGGGAGCAGCCGGCGCTCGAACTCGGCCGCCAGCGCATCGAGATGGTCCCGCAGCGTCTCTGCGGGACGAAGCCGCAACCGGCCGCGCAGGTGAACCGCCACATAGTTCCAGGTGGGCACGAGGCCCGGGTCGGCCTCGTACCAGTCCGGCGAGATGTAGCCGTCCGGCCCGCCGACGGCCAGCACGGCCGGCTGCCAGCCTTCCGCCAGCCATTGCAGGATCGGGTTCGGCCGGGCGAGATGGGCGTGGACCGCGCCGCCGTCCTCGGCCAGCAGGAACGGGATGTGGCTGAGCAGGGGCCCGCCGGCGTCGCCCGCGCCGACCGCCAGCACGCCGAAACTGCGCTCCCTCGCAAAGGCCAGGTTGGCCTCCCGCGAAGCCTGCCGGAACAGCGGGGACGGGTGCATGCGCCTGCCTCCCGCCTCAGCCTGCCGGGAACCGGCCGTCCGGCGCCCAGACCGAGTCGCCCTCCTCGTGGGGCGCGCCGCTGCTGCGCAGGATTTGCGAATACATGCGCCAGTGCGAGATCGCGGCGGCGAGTTCCAGCAGTTCGGGCACGGTCTCGAACGCCGCCTCGCAGGCCGTCCAGGCCTCGTCCCCGACCGCGCCGGTCTCCAGCGTATCGTCCGTCGCCATGAGCGCCGCACGCTCGGCGTCGCTGAAACCCGTGTCCTCCAGAGGCCCCCGGACCGCGAGCAGGTCCGCGTCGGAAACGCCCACCCGCCGGCAGAACGGCACATGGCGCGCCCATTCCACGGCCGATCCGGTCCGCCACGCGATCCGCATGATGACGAGCTCGCGCACCCGCGCCTCCAGCACCCCGTTGTAGAGGAGGCGCGAGAGCAGGCCGTTCAGCGCCCGCGCCAGCGGCGGATGGTGCAGAAGCAGCCGGTACGGCGCGCGCCCGGCCTGCCCGCCGTCGAGGCCGAGTTCCTGTCCGCGGGCCCCGGCGTCCTCCGGCGAAAGCAGGGGGATGACGGGAGCGCCGTCCACCCCTTCGCGGCCTGCCGGGCCGCCGGAAACGCCGATCCGCGGCGCGGGCGGAACGACCCCGTCCGGAGGCCAGGCGGCCACGCCGTCCTCCAGCGGGATGCGCAGCGTGCGCAGCAATTGCGAGAACATGCGCCAATTGCCGATGGCGGCCAGAAGCTCGATCCCCTGCGCCGGGCCGCCGAGAAGGTCGAGGCATTCCGCCATCGTTCCGGGCGACACGGCCCCGGTGTCGAGCGTCTCGTCCACGGCGGCCAGCACGGCGCGTTCCGGCGCCCCGTAGGCGGCGAAGCTCCGCCAGTCCCTGACACCGAGAATGTCGGCTTCCGCCATGCCGAGTTCGCGGGCGACGCGCCAGTGCTGCGTCCACTCGTAAAGCGAGGCTGTCCGCCATGCGATGCGCATGATGACAAGTTCGCGCAGCCGCTCGTCGAGGATGCGGCCCTTGAAGAGCAGCATGATGAGCAGCGTCTGGATCGCCTTGGCGAGCGGCGGATGGTGCAGCAGCGCGCGCATCACTTCGAGCCGCGCAAGATCGGGATGAATGCGCACCTGCCCGCCGCGCGCAACGGCCTCCTCGACGGAAAGCGGCGCTATGCGGCCCTGATTCATGGGTGGTCCCCGGTTCCAACGGATGTCTTCGGCGCGATGCCGCCGCCGGCGCGGTCGTGCCGGGCGTGCATGGTCATGGTTTCCGGGCGCGGCGGCCAATCCGGCATCATCAGCCAGAGCCGCAGCATGTGGCGCTTGCGGGCCGGCTCCGGCGCATCCCGGTAGTCGGCGCGGCCATGCAGCACCAGGCGGTTGTTCAGGAACTGCATGTCCCCCGGCTCCAGGTCCATCTCGCAGGCCAGCTCCGGCCCGGCGGCGGTCCGGGCGACCGCCTCCAGCGCCTCGCGCTCCGCCGGCGAGAGCGGTGCCCCCGCCTTCTCGGCATTGCGGATGGCGATCGGCAGCAGGAAGGCCGCGAACCGGCCGTCAATGTCCCCGAAGACCGGCACCCGGTGCGGCGTGACCGGCGGCGCCCCGGCTGCCTTGTCCTCCTGGCGGCTGGTGTAGTGGAAGCCCCTGCGAAGCACCGGAACGAGATCGGGCCGTTCCGCCAGCACGGCGTTATGCACCGCCGCCGAACTGGCGATACGGCTTTCCCCGCCGCGGACGGCCTTCTTCAGGCACAGGAGCCCGACGACATCGACCGGGTCCATGTGCATTTCGAGCGCGCCGCCTACCGTGTAGTAGCGCCCGGCCTCGCCGATATCGCGGACATGGCCGATCCGGTCGCCCCTGTAGCTTTGCGACACCGCGACCCCGAGCGTATCGCCGATGCCCCGGAAAATCGCCGTTGCCGCCGCCTCGCCATAGCGTGCGACCGGCAGGCCGCGGACGAGCGCGAGGCCGCGTCCGCGCTCCAACTCGGCCCGCACATCGTCGAGGCGGGGCAGGTCGAAGCGGCCCGCTTCCAGCGACGCGATCTCCGCCGGCTCAAGGTCGAAGGCCCAGGACCGGTCGGCGGCAAGGTCGGCGGCCCGCCAGACATGCGGGCCCGTCAGCGGCTTCATCCGGAGGCGCGCTCGGCCACGACGTCCTTGGCGACCAGCGCGGCCGTCATCGCCGCCGGCCAGCCGGCATAGAGCGCGAGATGGGTGATGAGCTCGGACAGCTCCTCCGGCGTCACGCCATTGTCGAGCGCGCGCGCGACATGGCCCTTCAACTGCCGCTCGCGGCCGAGCGCCACCAGCGTCGCCACGGTAATCAGGCTGCGGTCGCGCTTCGACAGCTCCTCGCGCTCCCAGACATCGCCGTAAACGACCTTCTCGGTCATCTCGATCATCTTCGGAACGAAACTGCGAACCGCATCCCGGTCGGGCGGTGTCTGCGTGGCCATCGGGCATCCCCCTGTTCATGCGCACATTCGCTATGATTGTATCCGAGCGCCCGCAACGAGAAAGAGCCGCTGTCCCATGTCCGCACCGACCAGCCAGATTCCCGGCGTTTACCACCGGCGCATCGGCGACATCACCGTTACCGCCCTCAGCGACGGCTATCTCGATGGCGACCTCACTGTGCTCCAGGGAATCGACCCGGCCGTCGGTGAGGCCGAGATGGCGGCCGTGTTCCAGCCGGCCCGGCGCACCGCGGTCAACACCTTCATCGTCCATTCGGCCGGCCGCATCGCGCTGATCGACACCGGCTCCGGCACCTATCTTGGCCCGACCGCGGGATGGCTCGGCAGCAACCTGAAGGCGGCGGGAATCGACCCCTCGGCGATCGACACCATCCTGCTGACGCACATGCATCCGGACCACTCCGCCGGCCTCTCGGACCGGGAGACGGGCGAGCGCCTCTTTCCCAATGCCGAACTCGTCATGCACGAGAACGAGCCGGTGCACTGGGCGGACGACGCCGCCATGAGCCGGGCGACCGAGCGCGAGCAGCTGCTCTACTTCCAGGCCGGCCGGGAGCAGATCGCGCCCTACAGGAACGCCATGCGGCTCTTCGGCTCCGGGGAGGTGTTCCCCGGCGTGACCGCGCTGCCCGCACACGGGCACACGCCGGGCCACACGGCCTACCTGGTCGCGTCGGGCGACCGCAGCCTGCTGATCTGGGGCGACACGGTTCACGTGCCCGATATCCAGGTGGCGCATCCGGAGGTCACCATCGCCTTCGACACCGACCCGGAGCGCGCGGCGGCGTCCCGCATGCGGCTTTTCGACATGGCCGCCAGCGACAGGCTTCTGATTGCCGGGATGCACCTGCACTTCCCCGCCTTCTCGCATCTGGTCCGCGGGAATGGCGGCTACCGGCTGCTCCCTGAAACCTGGGACCAGGCCTTCGAGTAGGCGCGCTACGCCGCGATCCGGGCCATGAACGCCAGCCCGGCCTGCATGCCGGCCGGGTCTATGCCGTGGCCGAGGCCCGGCCGCCCATGCGTCTCGACCGCGAAACCCTGCCGTTCCAGCGCCGCCGCCGCCTCGGCCATGGAGGAGTAGGGCACAAGCTCGTCCATCTCGCCGTGGATCAGCGCCACCGGCGGCCGGCTCCTCAGCTCGCCGGCCAGCAGTTCCGGCGCCAGCAGGCGGCCCGAATAGCCGAGAATGCCCGCCAGCGGCTCCGCGCGCCGCGGCCCCGTGTGCAGGGCCAGCATCGTGCCCTGGCTGAAGCCCGCCAGCGTGAGCGCGGCCGGCGCGAGGCCGGTTTCGTCCAGCAGGTCGTCGATGAAAGCGTCCACCATCGCCGAGGCGGCGCGCAGGCCCGCCAGGCGCATTTCCTCCCCGCGCCCGTAAATGCCGAACCATTGCCGGCCGAAGGGCGCGCCTTCGCAGGGAAAGGGCGCATGCGGCGACACGAACAGCGTGTCGGGCATGGCCGGGGCCCAGGCGGGCGCCAGGCCGATCAGGTCGTCGCCGTCCGCGCCGTAGCCGTGCAGCAGCAGCACGATGCGGGCGGGCGCCGCGCCGCCGGCGGGCTGGTGTCGGGGGCCGTCGAGTTGCATGGCGTTGACGGCTAACCCAAAGCCGGGGTCTTGTCACCCTTCCATGCAGACCGTCACCCGCTTCGCTCCCAGCCCGACCGGCCGGATGCATCTGGGCCACGCCTATGCGGCGCTGTTCGCCGCCGATCGGGCCGCGCGCGCCGGCGGACGCTTCCTGCTCCGGATCGAGGACATCGACCGCAGCCGCTGCCGCCCCGAATTCGAGGCCGGCATCCTGGAGGACCTCGCCTGGCTCGGCCTCGAATGGGAGGAGCCGGTGCGCCGCCAGTCGGACCGTATGGACGACTATGCGGCCGCGCTGGCGTCGCTCGGCGGGCGCGGGCTCCTCTACCCCTGCTTCTGCACCCGCAGGGAGATCGAAGCCGCGGCGACCGCGCCCCACGGCCCCGAGGGACCGCCCTATCCCGGCACCTGCCGGGCGCTGACCGGGCCCGAGCGCGAGGCGCGCATGGCGCGGGGCGACGCTTACGCGCTCCGGTTGACGGAAGGCGACACGGTGGTGGCGCGCAAGGACATCCGCACGACCTACCATCTGGCCGTGGTCGTGGACGACGCGCTCCAGGGCGTGACGCTGGTGACGCGCGGCGAGGACCTGGCCTTCGCCGTCCCGATCCAGAACCGGCTGCAGCGGCTGCTCGGCCTGCCCGTGCCGGCCTATGAGCACCATCCGGTGCTGACCGATGGCGAGGGCCGCCGCCTCGCCAAGCGCGACCGGGCGCTGACACTGGAGAGCCTGCGCCGCGACGGCGTCTCTCCCGAGGAGGTACGGGCGCGCATCCGGCGGATGGGCGGGGTCTTCTAGAGCGTCGATTAATTGCAAATCTTGTCCGCAACCCATCCCAAATGAAGGGCGACTCCTTCGAGCATCACCGGTCCAGCGAGCTCATTGGGGCGGGCGACAGGCGCACCTATGGCGCAAGAAAAATCTCTAAAGTCATCAAACGAACTATGGGCGTCCGAAAAAGAGTGTACCAACATTGCCGCCCGACGCACATTGTAGTTTTGAGCTTCGTATATCGTCGCCGCCGTACGATGAAATAGTTGGTAACGCAATTTTGAGACCAGATTGCAATCTTCAAGCCCTAATGTTTTTTTGAGTTGGGATAATCGTTCAGGTTTATAGCTTTTCTTGCCGACATCAGCAAGCCACCTTTCGATAATCTCGCCAAACGGCTGTAAGCGGGGCGGACGGGGCACCTTCCAACTGAGGTTCTGATCTGAGATTTCACCTCTGCGAAGCAAGCAGGAGGTAAGAGTCTGAATGCAGACCTCAATTTCGACTCTCAGGAGTGTGGAAGTGCTGCCGGCGCCTGG
>JAJDYL010000102.1 GCA_022825195.1 Alphaproteobacteria bacterium | reverse complement strand
CCCGGTGGCATGGACCCTGACCCCGAAGCCGGCGAGGTCGCGGTCCCAGAAGATGGCGTCCTTGCCGCCGGGCCTGAGCCCGTCCACAATCCGCTTGGTGAGCCTGAGGGTGCTGCGTTTCGGCATCGTCGTCGCGCTCCGCTGGAATCGCCCGCAGATCAGTCATCAAACCGTATGCGAGCGGCATCAAATGGGCGGCTATGAAAGGCGACGAAAGGCGGAAAGTCAAGGGGTCACGAACCGGGAAGGATGGAAAAATTCTAACTATTACAACTGTCTATCATGCTCCCGGCGACAGGCGGCGGACGGTGGCGGCAGATGGCTACGCTAGTATGCGACCCCGGATCAAGTCCGGGGTGACGAAGAGGGGCCTGTCTTGACCCTCATCCTGAGCAACGACCGCGCCAGCGGGCGCGTATCGAAGGACCGTTCCTTTCGGCGAGCTCAGGACAGGCGGGGGCCGGGACGGCGGTGGAGGCGGCTCCGCCACCGGTTCCGGTCAGCGACCGCCGATATTACGCCGGCGGCCGGTGGTTGAGCGGCCCGTGCCCGCGCCCGAGGCCCGGGGCGGAGCGGATCGCCTCATGGACGAAATCTCCCGCGCGCCGTACGGCCGACACGAGGTCGAGCCCCTGGGCGAGGCCGGTCGCCGCGGCCGAGGCCAGCGTGCAGCCGGTGCCGTGCGTGTGCCTCGTGTCGAGCCGCTCATGCTCGAACACGGTCTCGCCGCAAGCCGTCAGCAGCCGGTCGCGCACTGTGGCGCCCCCGCCGTGCCCGTCCTTCAGCAGCACCGCATCCACTCCCATCGCGGCCCAGGCGGGCCAGCCGGGCGCGCGGCCGTCCAGCAGCGCTTCGGCTTCCGGCAGATTCGGGGTCAGAAGCGCCGCCAGGGGCAGCATCCGCCGGCGCAGCGCGTCCACCGCATCCTCCCGGAGCAGGGCATGCCCGCCCTTCGCCACCATGACCGGATCGACGACGACCGGCACGCCCGGCGCCTCCCGCTCCAGCGTCCCGGCCACCGCCTCGATGACCTCCGCATCGTGCAGCATGCCGGTCTTGACCGCGTCGGCGCCGATGTCGCGCAGCACGACCCGCATCTGGTCGGCGATGAAGCCGGGCGGCACCGGGAGGACGCCGTGGACCCCTTCGGTGTTCTGCGCCGTGAGCGCCGTCACCGCCGTCATGGCGTAGCCGCCGAGCGCCGTGCAGGTCTTGATGTCCGCCTGGATCCCGGCCCCGCCGCCGGAATCCGAGCCCGCCACGATCAGCAGGCGGCCGCGCATGTTCACGGATGCAGCCCCGGCGACGCGCGGCTGCGCCGGGAGCGGGAGGACGAAGCGCGGCGAGGCATGGCCGCGCAGTCTAGCCCGCATTTCTCACCGGTGTCATGGTCTGCGCGGCGCTGTCGGGCCGGGATGGAACCGGGCGCGTCGGGAACGGGACGCGCAAGAATCGGGCTGCGCCGGCGGGCGGGCGAATGCAGCCTGCGGCCCCCGCCTCCGGGAAAGGCAATGCCGGATGACCGCCTCTCGCCCGCCCGTGCTCGACATGACGGCCTGGAGCCTGCTCGCCGCGCTGTCGCTCGTCTGGGGCGGGTCGTTTTTCTTCGCGGAAGTGGCGCTCGTCGCGCTGCCGCCCTTCACCATCGTGCTGGCGCGGCTGGCGGTGGGCGCGGCCGGCCTCTGGCTGCTGGTTGCGCTGAGCCGCGCGGCGCTGCCGGCCCGGCCCGGAGACTGGCGCGACCTCGCCGTAATGGGCCTGCTCAACAACGCCTTGCCGTTCTCGCTCATCGTCTGGGGCCAGCAATGGATCGCCGGAGGACTGGCGAGCGTGCTCAACGCCACCACGCCGGTCTTCGGCGTGATCGCCGCCCATTTCCTGACCCGCGACGAGAAGCTGACCGTCAATCGGCTTGCGGGCGTGGCAGTCGGGGTTGCGGGCGTCGCCGTGCTTATCGGCCCGGCCGCGCCGGACGGCTCCGCCGGCTATCTCGCGGGTTCAGCGGCGGTGCTGGCGGCGGCCCTCTCCTATGCCGCGGCGGGCCTTTGGGGCCGGCGGCTGCGGCATCTGCCTCCGACTACGGCGGCGGCGGGACAGGTGGGCTGTTCGACCCTCATGGTTCTGCCTCTGGCGCTTGTGCTGGAGCGGCCCTGGAGTCTGCCCGCTCCGCCGGCCGAGGTGTGGGGCGCGCTCGCCGGCATCGGGCTGCTCAGCACGAGCTTCGCCTATTTGCTGTTCTTCGCCATCGTGCGGCGCGCGGGCGGCAGCAATGTCATGCTGGTGACGCTGATGATTCCGCCGAGCGCGGTGCTGCTGGGCGTGCTCTTCCTGGGCGAGGAAGTCGGCTCCGGCCAATTGCTCGGAATGGCGCTCATCGCCGCCGCATTGCTCGCCATAGACGGGCGCCTCCTGCGCGCCGTCCGCCGGAGATGATGCCGGCGGCGGCAAGCGGAGGACGCATTCCGGGGCGCCGGCCGCCCCTTCAAACCGCCGCCCTTATGTCTGCGGCAAGAGCCTCCACGACCTCGCCGACGAGACGCTCGTCCTCGGCCTCGGCCATGATCCGGATCAGCGGTTCGGTGCCGGACTTGCGGATCAGCAGCCGCCCGACGCCGTCGAGCCGCGCCTCGGCGTCCTCGACCGCCCGCCGCACGGCCGGGGCCGCCAGCGGGTCGCGCGCGCCGTAGCGCACATTCTCCAGCCGCTGCGGCAGCGGTTCGAAGAGGGACAGAAGCTCGCAGGCCGGCTTGCCGCCCGCCACCAGCTCCGCCAGCACCTGCAGCGCCGCCAGCAGACCGTCGCCGGTCGCGGAGAAATCGCGCAGGACGATATGCCCGGACTGCTCGCCGCCCACATTCAACCCGTTGGCGCGCATGTGCTCGACCACATAGCGGTCGCCGACGCGGGTGCGTGCGAGACCGAGGCCGATATCCTCCAGATAGCGCTCAAGCCCCAGATTCGACATGACGGTTGCGGCCACCGCGCCGCCGCGCAGGCGGCCGCGCCGCTGCCAGGCCGCGGCGATGAGCGCCATGACCTGGTCGCCGTCGACCACCCTGCCGGTATTGTCGGCCAGCACGAGACGGTCGGCGTCGCCGTCGAGCGAAAGGCCGATATCGACATCGTGCTCCTTTACCGCCCGGCAGATCGTGTCCGGGTGCGCCGCGCCGCAGCCGTCATTGATGTTCGCCCCGTCGGGCGAGACGGCGACGGGGACGACTTCGGCGCCGAGCTCCCACAGGACGGCCGGCGCCACCCGGTAGGCGGCCCCGTTGGCGCAGTCGACAGCAATCCGGAGCCCGTCGAGGCGCATCCCGCGCGGGAAGCTGCTCTTCACGGCCTCGATGTAGCGGCCCTGGGCGTCCTCCATGCGCCGGGCCCGGCCCAGCGCCTCCGACGAGACCCGGCGGTCCTCCGCGTGCGCCATCGCGGCCTCGATGGCCTGTTCCTCCGTGTCGGAGAGCTTGTAGCCGTCGGGGCCGAAAATCTTGATGCCGTTGTCGTGGAACGGGTTGTGCGAGGCCGACAGCATCACGCCGAGGTCGGCCCGCAGCGAGCGCGTGAGGATCGAGACCGCGGGCGTCGGCATCGGCCCGACCGTCACCGCATCCCAGCCGAGCGCGACGAATCCGCAGACGAGCGCGGGTTCCAGCAGGTAGCCGGAAAGGCGCGTGTCCTTGGCGATGACGGCGGTGCGGTGCCCGCCGCCGCCATGGCGCGCGGCGGCCGCCATCGCCACGCGCATCACCGTTTCCGGCGTCATGGGCTCGACATTCGCGCGCCCGCGAATCCCGTCGGTGCCGAAAAGCCTGCGTGTTCCGCTTCCGTCCATGGCCTCAAGCATGCCGAAGCGCCTGCCAGACCGCAAGCGCACGGCAGGTTTCCCCGACATCGTGGACCCGCAGCAGGCGGACCCCCCGGTCCAGCGCGAACAGGCCCGCGGCCAGGGATTCGGGAAGGCGGCGCTTCGGGTCGCCCTCTCCCGAGATGCGGCCGAGCGACGCCTTGCGCGACACGCCGAGCGCGACGGTGCAGCCGAGCGCGCCGAAACGCTCCAGGCCGCGCAACAGGGCGAGATTGTGCTCCATCGTCTTGCCGAAGCCGTAGCCCGGATCGACGGCGAGGCGCTCCGGGCCGATGCCCGCCGCCCGGCAGGCCTCGACCCGACCGGCGAGAAAGGCGAGCACATCCTCCACCACGTCCTCATAGCGCGGGTCGTCCTGCATGGTCCCGGGCGTGCCCTGCATGTGGACCAGCACGGCGCTCGCGCCCGTCCGGGCCACAAGGTCCAGCGAGGCCGGGTCGGCGGTCAGCGCCGAGACATCGTTCGCGATGCCGGCGCCTGCGGCGAGCGCCGCGCGCAGCACGCCCGGATGGCGGGTATCGACCGACACCGGGACGGCGTCCGCCGCCAGCGCCGCCACGACCGGCAGGATGCGCCGGCATTCCTCCGCCTCATCGACCTCGACGGCGCCGGGGCGGGTGGACTCCCCGCCGACATCGACGATATCCGCGCCCGCCGCCGCGAGCGCCCTGCCGCGGGCGATGGCGGCTTCCGGCCGGAACCAGTCGCCGCCGTCGGAAAAGCTGTCCGGGGTCACGTTGACCACGCCCATGACGAGAGGCCGCCGGGTGGAAAGGCCGGCGAAACGGGAAGGCTGCGCGGGCAAGGCCGGGACCGGCGCCCGGAGGAGCGCCTAGCCCTCCGGCTGCGGCTCGGGGCCGAGCCCTCCGGGCATCGGGCTCGCGCCGCGCCCGCGCTGGCCGCTCGACGGCACGGATGCGCCGCGCATCGGCCCCTCGGGGGACGCCGCGGGCTCGTCGCGCCGGATCGGCTCGCCGCGGATGGCGGCCTCCACCTCGGTCCGGCTGAGCGTCTCGAACTCCAGCAGCGCCTTCGCGACGGTGTGGAGGTCCTCGATCCGGTCGGTCAGGATACGCCGCGCGGTGGTCTCGCCTTCCTCGACGAGGCGGCGGGTCTCGGCGTCGATGATGCGCGCCGTTTCGTCGGAGACGTTCTTGCGCTGGGCCACTGAATGGCCGAGGAAGACTTCCTCCTCATTGTCGGCGTAGCGCAGCGGCCCGAGGTCCTCGCCGAAGCCCCATTCCGTGACCATGCGCCGGGCGATGCGGGTGGCCTGCTGGATGTCCGAGGCCGCCCCGGTGGTCACCTTTTCCTCGCCGAAGATCAGCTCCTCCGCCACGCGCCCGCCGAACAGGCCGGCCAGCAGCGCCTGCAGCTCGACCTTGGACTGGCTGTACTTGTCCCGCTCCGGCATGAAATGCGCCACGCCCAGCGCGCGGCCGCGCGGCACGATGGAGACCTTGTGCAGCGGGTCGTGGTGTTCGAGGCTCAGCATCACCAGTGCATGGCCGCCCTCGTGATAGGCGGTAAGCTTCTTCTCCTCCTCACTCATCACCATGGACCGGCGCTCGGCCCCCATCATCACCTTGTCCTTGGCCTCTTCGAGGTCCGACATGGTGACGAAGCGCTTATCGCGCCGGGCCGCGAGCAGGGCGGCCTCGTTGACGAGATTGGCGAGGTCCGCGCCCGAGAAGCCGGAGGTGGCCCGCGCGATCACCTTCGCCTCCGCGTCCGGGGCCAGCGGTACTTTCTTCAGATGCACCTTCAGGATCTTTTCGCGGCCGAGAATGTCCGGATTGGGCACGACGACCTGGCGGTCGAAACGGCCCGGCCTGAGGAGCGCGGGGTCGAGCACGTCCGGGCGGTTGGTCGCGGCGATCAGGATGACGCCTTCATTGGTCTCGAAACCGTCCATCTCGACCAGGAGCTGGTTGAGCGTCTGCTCGCGTTCGTCATTGCCGCCGCCGAGCCCGGCGCCGCGATGGCGCCCGACCGCGTCGATCTCGTCGATGAAGATGATGCAGGGCGCGTTCTTCTTGCCCTGCTCGAACATGTCCCGGACCCGGCTCGCGCCGACGCCGACGAACATTTCGACGAAGTCGGAGCCCGAAATTGTGAAGAAGGGCACATTCGCCTCGCCGGCGATGGCGCGGGCGAGCAGCGTCTTGCCTGTGCCGGGCGGACCCACCAGCAGCACGCCCTTCGGGATGCGGCCGCCGAGGCGCTGGAATTTCTGCGGGTCGCGCAGATACTCGACCACCTCCTCCAGCTCTTCCTTGGCCTCGTCGATGCCGGCGACGTCCTCGAAGGTCACACGGCCGGACTTTTCCGTCAGCATCCGCGCCTTCGACTTGCCGAAGCCCATCGCGCGCCCGCCGCCGGACTGCATCTGGCGCATGAAGAAGATCCACACGCCGATCAGCAGCAGCATCGGGAACCAGGAGATCAGGATCGACACCAGCGACAGCCCGTCGTCCGGCGGCACCGCGTTGATCCGCACCCCGCCCTTCCGCAGCCTCTCCACGAGGCCGGGGTCGTCGGGCGTGTAGGTGGTGAAGCGCTTGCCGTCCTTGGTCTGGCCGACGATCGTGCGGCCCTGGATCGTCACCTCCTCGACATGTCCGGCCTCGACCTGCTCGACGAAGTCCGAAAACGGGACGCCGTTCTGCCCGCTCCGGTTGCCTGATCCCTGAAAGACGTTGAAGAGCAGGATCAGCAGGACGCCGAGCACGAGCCATATCGCAATATTCTTGCCCATCGTGTTGAGCGAACGCCTCCGGGCGGTGTGGACGGGTGGAGAGGTTTCCCGATCCTAGTTAAGTTGCGCGCCGCTGGAAACAAGGGCGAATCCGGGACCGGCCAGCGCAGAGCGCGGCCGGAATGTCGCATAAGGATATGCTGTTTCGTCAAGTCCATATGCCGATTTTCTGACTTCCAGCCGCTGGCCGTCCCCGGGCAACAGGGCGGGCAGGGCGTGGTCGAGCGCCGCGGGCCAGGAACGCTCCTCCGCCGGCGCGGCGCGGGACCGCCTCCCCACCGCGACGGGCGACGGGCCCGGATTGACGATTTCGAACCGCCCGTCCCAGAGCCCTTTCCCGCCGGGAGCCAGGTGCAGCACCTCGCCGATCCGGCCTGCCTCGCGCCCGCACCACCAGCCGGAGCGGGCCGGCACCAGCGCGCAGCCGCCTAGTGTGGCTGCTGACGCCGTGTCCCCGAGGCGCGCTGCGAGACGTGCCAGCCTGCCGGTGCGCGGCGGGTGGACCCGGCCGCCGAGAGCGGCGAGCAGGCGTCCGAGCGCCGCTTCGCCGACGGGCGAGGCGAGCATTGCGGCGATATCGACCTGCGCGATGCCGCAGTCATGGAGCCGGACGGTCCGGACCAGCAGGTCGGCCGTCCGCTGCTCGCGGTCCCGACGGAAGGACGCCCGGCCGGCCGCCTCCCGGCCCATCCTGCGCAATTGCGCAACCGTCATGGAGGCGCGCAGCCGGCCCCGCGCCGAAGACGGGTCCATGTTCGTCGGGTCGTCGACCCATTCGACGCCCAGCTGGTCCAGATAGCCTTCCAGCTCCCGCCGGCGCCGGTCGAGCAGCGGACGGAGCAGCCGCATGTCGGCAAGCTCGCTGACAGGCGCCATGGCCGCGAGACCGGTTTCACCGCTGCCGCGCTCGGCCCGCATCGCAGCGGTCTCGCCCTGGTCCTCCAGGTGATGGCCGAGCAGCAGGTGCAAGGCCCCGGCGTTCCGGCACGCCCCGGCGAGCAGCCGGTACCGGGCCTCCCGCGCCGCGGCCTGCCGGTTGCCCGCTGCAAGCGGTCCGGCGCGGGTGACGATGCGGTGCGGGATTCCGAACCGGGCAAGCCGGGCTCCGGTGCCCGCCGCCTCATCGGCGGACTCGGGCCGGAGGCGGTGGTCGACAGTGATGGCCAGCAGGTCGCCGCGGCGCGCGTCGGTCCAGGCCTTGGCCATCAGCGCGAGCGCCATGCTGTCCCGGCCGCCCGAGACGGCGGCGACGATACGCGGCGCCCGCTCGAACGGACCGAGCCGTTCCATGGCGGCTTCGAACGCCGGGTCCAAGGGGGGTACGGCCGCGGGAGTGGAGCGGCCGGAGGGCGGCAGGGCGGGGCTCAGCACCCAAGCCGCCGACGCTCGGTGTCGGCGTCGGAGATGACAGCTTGCGGCGCCTGCTCGTGCTTGCGCGCCAGCAACGAAAGCGCGGTGCAGGCATCCTGCGGATTGCCTTTGGCGGCGAGCGCCTTGGCGAGCTTCAATAGGTTGTCTGGGGCCTTGGGACCGTCCGGTGCTTCCTCGTAGGCGAGCAGGAATTGATTGGCGGCGGGGCCATGCTTTCCCTGTCCGGCAAGGCTGGTCGCGAGCCAGTGCCGGGCATTGTTGGCCAGCTTGTGCTCCCCGAAGTCCGCCAGGAAGGTCGTGAAGACCGTCTCGGCTTCCGGCAGGCGCGCCTGCAACAGCAGTGTCCGGCCCTGCTTGTACAGATCGAGCGCATTGCCTCCGGGCAGTTCGTTCGCCGCCGCAGCCTCGGTCCCGCCTGCAGGGGCGGCCGCGGAGGCCGCTGTTTCTGCTTCCTCCGCCGGAGGTGCGGGGGCTTCGGCCGGTTGCTGCGCCGCGCCTCGTTCCAGCGCCTCCATACGCAATTCCAGACCGTCGAGCTGGCGCTGAAGCCGCTCGACGGTGCCGTTGAGTTCGCGCAATTCGCGTTCGAAGGCGGCGAGCCTGGTTTCGATCAGCCGGGCGTAGTCGGCCGTCTGCGCCGCTGCCCCGGAGGGCAGGGCGCAGAGCAGCAGGAACGCCAGGACGCGCATGGCCGGATCAGTCGAGGATCACCACCGCCCGGCGGTTCTGGGCCCACGCTTCCTCGTTCGAATCGATCGCGACGGGCCTTTCCTTGCCGTAGCTGATGATGCGGACCCGGTTGGCGTCGATGCCGGAGGCGAGCAGGTAGCTGCGCACCTCGGCGGCGCGCCGTTCGCCGAGCGCCAGGTTGTATTCGCGCGTGCCGCGCTCGTCTGCGTGGCCCTCGACGATCACCGCGAGGTCGCTGTGCGCGGTAAGCCAGTTCGCCCAGGCCGCGACCTGTTCCTGCGATGCGGCGGCCAGATCGTGGCGGTCATAGTCGAAATGCACCCGGTCGCCGATGACCTGTTGCAGTTCTTCCGCCGACCCCGGCGGCGGCGCCAGCGTCCTTGAATCCACCCCCGGGTCCGGCTTGGCCGCCGCCACCTCGACGCTCTGCGTGGTCGATGGCGGCGGGCTGGCCGCCTTGCCTTCGTCCAACTCGGAGCCCGTCTCGCAGGCGGCGAGCAGCACCAGCGCCAGGGCCGGCGCCAGCAGTTTCATCGACATCCGATATCTCCTTCTGTTTCGCGGCGAATGAGCCGGCCGCGAATCGGCATCATTTTGCGGTATTCGATATTTGGCACAAGGGTATTCACGGGGAAATCGGCGACCATGCCGGGTCCGATGCGTCGGTGTCCGTCTCGATCCGGCGCGGCGCGCCTCCGGTTATGTTGACCTGCCACATTCCGGGCGAGAAACCGACCCGGCGGTCATGGGCGCTGTCCTGCTTGAAATAGGCAAGTACGCGGCCGTTCGGCGACCAGGTCGGGCCTTCCGCGTGGTAGGCCGAGTCGAGGATCCTCGCTTCCGTGCCGTCCGGGCGCATGGTGCCGATATGGAACCGCCCGCCCAGTATCTTCGTGAAGGCGATGAGGTCCCCGCGCGGCGACCAGACCGGCGTGGCGAACCTGCCCTTGCCAGTGCTGATCCGGCGCGGCTCCGACCCGTCCGCGTTCATGACGTAGAGCTGTTGGGTGCCGCTTCGCTTGGACTCAAAGACGATCCGGAAGCCGTCCGGGCTGTAGGAGGCGGCCGCATCGATGCCGGCGGTGTGGGTAAGGCGCGTCAGCGTGCGCGTACCGAGGTTCATGGCAAAGATGTCCGAATTGCCCTCCTCCTGCGTCATCGTAATCAGCACGCTGTTCCCGTCCGGGGAAAAGCGCGGCGCATACTGCATCCCGGGAAAGCGTCCGAGCGCTTCGCGCTGGTTGGAATCGATGTTCAGGATGTGGACGCTGGGCGGCTGGTTCGGCCGGTCGTAGGAGAGATAGATGATCTCCTGCTTCGTCGGCGAGAAGCGGGGCGTCAGTACCAGATTATTCCCGTCTGTGAGATAGCGCGCGCGCGCGCCGTCCTGGTCCATCAGCACGAGGCGTTTCCGGCGCTTGTCGGCCGGACCCGTTTCGGAGACGAAGACGATGCGGCTGTCGAAATAGCCGTCCTCGCCCGTGACCTGATTGTAGATGGAGTCGGCCATCTTGTGGGCGAGGCGGCGCCAGTTCTCGGGCGGCGTGGTGTAGGTGACGCCCACGATCTGCTCCTGGGTGAACACGTCCCAGAGCCGGAAGAGAGCATGCAGGCGGCCGTCCGGCTGCATGGACGTCTTGCCGACGACCAGCAGATGCGCGCCGATAACGCGCCAATTGTTGAAATCCGGGCGAAGGTCGGCATTGTCGGGGCGGGAGAGGAATGCTTCCTCGGGGATGCTCCTGAAGAGAGCCGAACGCTCCAGGTCGGCGCGAATGACATCGGCCATTTCGGTCCCGAACCGGGCGGCTTCCCTGTCCGCGCCGGAAAACGGGACGATCGCGACGGGCACCGGGTCCGGAACGCCCTCCGTAATGTCGATGGTAACCTGCGCGGCAGCCGGCAGGGCTGCCGCCAGCGGCAGCGCCAGCGCGGCGAGACGGAGAAACGGGAGCGGCATGGTTTGCGGCCTCCTCGTCTATTGCATTCGATGCGGGTCGAACCGCAGGGTCAGCGACTTCCACAGCCCCATCTTGCCTGGCGGCACGTCCAATTGCTCGCAAAACGGATGCCGCAGCGCGCGCTCCGCACGCTCCCGCGCCGCCCGGTAGCTCTGGCTGCTCTTGCTGTCGACCGCCTTGACCGAGGTGACGCGCCGGTCGGGGCCGAGCGCGACCTGGAGCACGACCACATGGCGCTCGGAGGGGGCGAGGCCCGGTATTGTCTGCCAGCAGCGCGCAAGCTGCCGGAACAGCCGGTGCTTCTCCGATATGGTGAACACTGCCTTCTCGGCAATCTCCTGCGCGGGCGGGGACTTGTTCAGCACGGCGCTCCGCAGAGTGTCCAGGTCGTTGCGGCGCGCGGCCTGGCGGAGCGCCTTGAGCTCGTCGGGCGGGTCCTCCGGCGCGGCTCGCGGCAGGGGAGGGGGCTCCGGCGGCGCCTGCGGTTCCGGAGGCTTCGGAGGCGGTTTCGCCCGCGCCTGCTGCTGGGGCGGGCGCTGCGGCAGCGGTGCGGGTTTCGGATCGGGCGCCTGCGGCTCCTCGGGCTCCGGAGGAACCGGGGGAAGCGGCGCGACCGGAGGCGCGGGTTCCGGCTCCGGCGGCGGTTCGGGCTTCGGCGGCTCCGGGGTGAGCGCGGCGACCTGAACGGGCTCGTCCGGCGGCAAGGGCTCGGCGGCCGGCGGCTCGACGGGCGGAGGCTCCGCGGCGACCGGCTCCGGTTCGGGCGGCACCGGCTCCGCCGGCGGCAGGGGCGCCTTCGCCTCCGTGCGTTCGCTTACCATCGTCACCGTGACGGGGATCGGCACCTCCGTCGGTTCCGGTGTTTCGTGCAACGCCGGCAGTCCCACCACCGCCAGGATCAGCACGCCGATATGGGCGAGCGTGGAGACAAGCAAGCTCCAGTGCGTCACTGCGCGCCTCCCGCGCTCGGCAGTTCCGCCATCAGGGAGACCTTGTCGAAGCCGGCCGCCGCCAGGGCGCCCATGACTTCCATCACCCGCCCGTAGGCGATGGACCGGTCGCCGCGCACATAGACATATGTGTCCTCGCGCGCGCCCATGATCGCGCGCAGCTTCGCGGCGAGCCGGTCGAGCTCCACCTCGGTTTCCTGGATGTGGACTTTGCCCTCGGCATCGACTGTGACCACCAGCGGCTCGTCGCGGTCGGTGAGCTGCGCGGCCTCGGTTTCCGGCAGGTCCACCGGCACGCCCACGGTCAGCAGCGGCGCCGTAATCATGAAGACGACCAGCAACACCAGCATGACATCGACCAGCGGCGTCACGTTGATCTCGCTCATCGGACGGTATCTGCGTCCGCTGCGTCCCGGTCCGCCGAGCGGGGCCGCCATGTCACCCGGCCTCCGAAAGCTCTCGGGAGGTGACGGTGACCACATCGGCGACGAGTCCGTCCAGCCTCGCGCCGTAGCGGTTGATGTCGTTCGAGAGCTTGTTGTAGGCGACGACCGCCGGGATCGCGGCGACCAGCCCGAGCGCGGTCGCGAACAACGCTTCGGCGATGCCCGGCGCCACGACGGCGAGGTTGGTCTGCTTGGACGCCGCGATGGCGGCGAAGCTGTTCATGATGCCCCAAACCGTGCCGAACAGGCCGATGAACGGCGAGACCGACCCGACCGACGCCAAGAAGATCATGTGTCGTTCGATACGGTCCATCCAGCGGCCGGACTCGACCGTCATGACCCGCTCGACCCGCGCCTGCAGCGCCTCCCGGGCGGTCGGGTCCGCCATCGTCGCGCTGCCGAACGAGCCCTGCAGTTCGAGCATCGCCTCGCCGAACACGCAGCTCATCGGGTCGCGGTCCTGGCGGCCGGTCTGCGCGTGCAGGTCTTCCAGCGAGGCGACCGACCAGAACAGCTCCTCGAACCGGTTGGCGTCGCGGTTGAGACGCCGCATGCGGCGCCATTTCTCGAAGATGACGGCCCAGGACATGATGGAGGCGAGCACCAGCACCAGCATCACCGCCTTGACGACGAGATCGGCCTGCAGAAACAGGCTTAATGGCGACAGCGTATCCGTCGCCGCGACCGCGCCAGTGACCAGCCCTTGCACCAGTGCATCGTCCATCGATTGCCTAACCTTCCCCCATGTCGTCCCGCAATCGGGCAAAAACATGGCGCAATTGCGCCGGAAGCCGCCTGGGACGGCCATTTTCGCCGAGCCTTGCGATGCGGATGCGAATCGACACCAGCAGCTCGCCGGCCCGCCATATACTCTGCGTCAGCCTTAATGTCGCGCCATCGGCGCTCTCCGGTTTCGTGCGTACTTCCAGTGCGTCGTCGAGCCTGGCGGGCCGGTGGTAGCGGATGGCGCAATCGACCACGGCGAATGCGATGCTGCGATTGGTGAAACCGAGTTGCCGCAGCAGCTCCGTGCGGGCGCGCTCGGCAAAGCGGAGATAGGCGGCGTGATAGACGATGCCGCCCGCGTCCGTGTCCTCATAGTAGATCCGGACGGGAAAGACATGGTCCTCCGGGCCGAGGCGCCCGCAGTCCGGGTCAGCTCCCATCGAAGAGGCCCCCTGCGGTCCGGGGCGGCGGGAGGCCGAGACATTCCCATCCCTGCCGGGAGAGCACGCGACCGCGCGGCGTGCGCAGCACCAGCGCTTCCCGGATCAGATAGGGCTCGACCACCTCCTCCAGCACGTCGCGCTGCTCGGCGAGCGTGGCGGCAAGCGCCTCGGCTCCGGCGGGTCCGCCACCATAGACCTCGGCCAGGCAGCGCATGTAGCGCCGGTCCATGGCGTCGAGCCCGAGCCGGTCCACCTCCAGCTGCACGAGCGCGCCATCGGCTGCCACTTCGTCGATCTCGCCGCGCCCCGCTACGGCCGCGAAATCGTGCACCCGGCGCAGCAGCCTGCCGGCGATCCGCGGCGTGCCGCGGGCGCGCCGCGCGATTTCGAGCGCGCCGGCCTCATTCGCGGGAATGCCGAGCAGTTCCGCCGCCCGCGCCACGATCCGCGCCAGTTCTTCCGGTTCGTAGAACTCCAGGCGCAGCGGAATGCCGAAGCGCTCCCGCAGCGGGGTCGTCAACAGGCCGGCGCGCGTGGTGGCGCCCACCAGCGTGAAGGGCGGCAGGTCGATCCGCACCGAGCGCGCAGCGGGCCCCTCGCCGATCATCAGGTCGAGCTGGCAGTCCTCCAGCGCCGGATAGAGGATTTCCTCGACCGCCGGGTTCAGCCGGTGGATTTCGTCGATGAACAGCACATCGCGCGGCTGGAGGTTGGTGAGCAGCGCCGCGAGATCGCCGGCCCGAAGAATGATCGGCCCGGACGTGGCGCGGAAGCCGACGCCGAGTTCGCGGGCGACGATCTGGGCAAGCGTTGTCTTGCCGAGGCCCGGAGGCCCCACGAACAGCACATGGTCGAGCGACTCGCCGCGCGCCCTGGCCGCATCGATGAACACTTTGAGGTTCTTTCTGAGGCGTTCCTGGCCGACGAATTCATCCAGCGTCTCCGGGCGGAGCGCCGTGTCGCGGTCTCCCGGCCGGCGTTCGGGCGCCACGCTGCGTTCCGCCGTCACCGCGCCAGCTCCCGGAGGCTCGCCCGGACTAGGTCGTCGAAGGCGGCCGTCTCGCCGAGGCTGCGCCGCGCCGCCGCCGCCGCCGCATGGGCCTCGGAGCGCCCGTAGCCGAGATTGACGAGCGCCGAGAGCAACTCGTCCCCTCCGCCTGCGCCGCCGGCGCCGGGAACGGAGAGCGCCGCGACAGGCATCGCGGCCTTGCCCTTCACCTCGTTGACGATGCGTGCGGCGAGCCTCGGTCCCACGCCTTCGGCGCGGGTGAGCGCCTTGCGGTCCTCGGCGAGAACGGCGGTCAGCAGTTCCTCCGGCGTGAGCGCGGAAAGCAGGGCCAGCGCCACGCGCCCGCCGACTCCCTGGACGCCGGTCAAATGGCGGAACCAGTCCCGCTCGGCCAGGTCGGCGAAGCCGTAGAGCGTAATCGAGTCCTCCCGGACCCTCGTCTCGACCAGCAGAGTGGCGTCCCGGCCGGTTTCGAGGCGCCCGGCCGTGCGCCCGGACGTGTGGACCACATAACCGACGCCGGCGACATCGACGATCAGCGCCTCGCCGTCGCCCTGGTCGATTCTGCCGGTCAGCCGGCCGATCATCCGCTCATCGCCGCAAATGGCATCCCGTGCGCATGCGCGACCGCCACGGCCAGCGCATCGGCGGCGTCGGGGCCCGCCGGATTGCAGCCGGGCAGCAATATCCGGACCATGTACTGCACCTGCGCCTTGTCCGCGCCGCCGCCGCCAACCAGCGCCTTCTTGACGCTCCGCGGCGCGTATTCCGTCACCGGCAGGCGGGCATTGGCGGCGGCCACCAGCGCCATTCCGCGCGCCATGCCGAGCTTCAGCGCGGCGGCCGGGCTGCGATGGACGAACACCTCCTCCACCGCCGCCATGTCCGGCGCGAATTCCTCGATCACCTGCGTCACGCCGTTGAAGAGTTCGGACAGCCGGTCGGCAATTTCCGCCGTGGGGTCCGGCTTGAGCTCGCCGTTGGCGACATGGGAAAGGCGCCCGCTGCGCGCATCGACGATCCCCCAGCCCGTAACCCTCAAGCCGGGGTCGAAGCCGATGACCCGCCTGCCGCCGGTCATCCGGCGAGCCGCGCGAGGACCTCGTCCGACACGTCGCAGTTCGCCGAGACGTTCTGCACATCGTCATGGTCGTCGAGCGCCTCGAGGAGCCTAAAGAGCATGGCGGCGGGTTCCTCCGCCACGGGGACCAGGGTCTGCGGCTTCCAGACCAGCCGCGCCGCCTGCGGCTCGCCGACCGACCGTTCCAACGCCTCGCGCACGGCATGCAGGTCTTCCGGCGCGGTCAGCACGTCGTGGCCGTCATCGTCGGAGACCATGTCGTCGGCCCCGGCTTCGAGCGCGGCCTCGAACATCTCGTCGCTGCTGGCGGCGTCCTGCGCGAAGCGGATCAGCCCCGCCCGGTCGAACAGGAAGCTCACCGAGCCGGTTTCGCCGAGCGAGCCGCCATTCTTGGAAAATGCGGCGCGCACGTCGGCAGCGGTCCGGTTGCGGTTGTCGGTCAGCGCCTCGACGATCACCGCGACGCCGGCCGGCCCGTATCCTTCGTAGCGCACCTCCTCATAGACGGCCCCGCCATCGTCGCCGGCGGCGCGCTTCATCGCCCGCTCTATGCGGTCCCGCGGCATGTTGGCGGCGCGGGCGGCCTGGATCGCGGAGCGCAGGCGCGGGTTCGAGTCGGGGTCCGGCGCGCCCAGCTTCGCCGCCACCTCGATCTCGCGCCCGATCTTGGTAAAGATGCGCGCGCGCTTGGCGTCCTGCGCGCCCTTGCGGTACATGATGTTCTTGAACTGCGAATGTCCGGCCATCGGCCTGACGCTCCTCTGCCGCCGCGATTCCGGGACCTGTGGCTATATAACGCAGGCGGGCAGGGTCTGCGAGAGCCGGCCGCCCACCCGCACCGGTTCGGCCCGGAGCGCAAGCCCGGTGCGGTCGTCGGTTTCGACGAACAGGCCGCAAACCGTCGCCGGGCCTGCCGCCGGCTCCGGGCGCCCGCCCGACATCTTGCGCACGAAGCGGCGCATGGGCTCGTCCTTGGCCATGCCGATCACCGAGTCGTAGTCGCCGCACATGCCGGTGTCGGTCTGGTAGGCGGTCCCTTTCGGCAGCACCATGGCGTCGGCCGTGGGCACATGGGTGTGGGTGCCGACCACGACCGACACCTCGCCGTCGAAGAAGTGCCCGAAGGCCATCTTCTCGCTGCTTGCCTCGCCGTGGAAGTCGATCAGGATCGCCTGCGTCCCGCCGCCCAGCGGATAGCGTTTGATGGCGCGCCGCACGGCCGCGAACGGGTCGTCCAGCGGGTCCATGAACAGTCGCGCCATCGCGTTCACGACAACCGCCCGGCGTCCGTCGTCCAGCACGACCTCCGCGAGCCCGCGCCCCGGCGTGCCGGCCGGATAGTTGATCGGGCGGAGCAGCGTCGGCTGCTTCTCCATGTAAGGAATGATCTCCTTGCGGTCCCAGACATGGTTGCCGGAGGTCACGACGTCGGCGCCGGCCTCGTACAGCCCGTCCACCATGTCCGGCATCATGCCGATGCCGTGGGCCATGTTCTCGCCATTGACCACGGCCAGGTCCACGGCCAGCCGGCGGCGCAGTTCCGGCAGCTCCGCCGCCACCGCGTCGCGCCCGGACCGGGCCATCACATCGCCTAGGAAAAGAATACGCACCTTATTGTCTCCGTTCTAAATATCTAAGGTCGGTTTCGGTCACGATGCCGGCGAGCGGCCGGTCGTCCGGCCCGACCGGCACGGCCGCCACTTCCTGCGCGGCATAGGCTGCGCCGATGGCGAGCGCGCCCGTCGCCGCAATCGTCCGGTCGTAATAGCCGCCGCCATAGCCGAGCCGCCGGCCGCACGCGTCGAAGGCCAGCAGCGGCACGAGCAGCACGTCTGGCTCCGCCCTCGGACCCGTCGGTTCCGAAAGGCCGAAGGGGCCCGGGACCAACTCGTCTCCCGGCCGCCAGAGGCGGAACTCCAGCGCCGAGCCGCGCGGGCCGGTTACCGGCAGCGCGATCGGCCGGCCGAGCGCCAGCAGCAGCGGGCGGGGGTCGATCTCTCCCCGGATCGGCCAGTAGCCCGCGATGCACCGGCCCTCCAGCGCCGCACCCGTATGGAGCGCGGCCGGCGCGAAGCCCGCGCGCCGCCGCAGCATTTCGCGGCGCAGCGCCGCCTTCGCGGACGCAAGCGAAGCCGCCCTGGCCGTCGGTCTCAAACCAATCCTCCGGGAACCTCGCTAACGAGGTGGGCGTCGTGTGCCGAAGCCAGGGCTCCGGCAGGGACAACTCCCTGGAGTTTCGGTAACGGCCCCGGGATATCGTTAGCCTGACGCACCGGGCAGCTTCACCGCGAGAATTAGGCGGGCGCCAGCCTGGACGCAACCGTTTCGACCTTGTCGGCGAGATATTCGAGCGCCACGGCCAGTTCCTCCAGGTCGGGTGCGGTTGCTTCCTGCCGGGCCGACTGCTCCTGGATGAGGTCGTCGGCCAGCATCACGCTCGCCATGATGACGAGGTTGAGGTCGTTGACCCGTCCCATCTGGGAGGAAAGCGCGCCGACACCCGCGCTCAGCAGCGCCCCGGCGGCGCGGATGCGCTCCTCTTGGCCGTCATCGCAGGCGAGGCTGTATTCCTTCCCGTTGATGGTGATCGCAACCTGGGCCAAGGGCGTTACTCCCCGCTTTCGACCGCCGCATCGAGGCGGGTGATGGCGGCGTCCAGTCGAGTTGCGACCTGCTTGTGCATGGCCCGGAGCGCAGCGAGCTCGGCCTCCGCCTCGGCGTTTCCCGCCGGGGTTGTATCGAGACGGTCGAGCGCAGCGTCGATACGGGAGAGCGCTGCCTCGATCCGCGAAATGACGGCTTCGCTTCCGGTCATGCGTTTTTCGACCCCCGATCCGCCGTTATTTGACAGGCAGCGCGCGCCAGCGTCAACAAACCGCTGTCCGGCCGTGTTGACGGCGCCTGCCTGCGGCGGGCATTTTCCCGGTTCCGACGCCTCCGTTCCTGGACCTTTCGATCCCGATGTCCGCCAGACCCGATCTCGCCCCCATGGCGAACGCCTTGCGCGCGCTTGCGATGGACGCCGTCGAGCATGCCAATTCCGGCCATCCGGGTATGCCGATGGGCATGGCGGACGTGGCCACTGTGCTGTTCACCCGCTACCTGCGCTACGATGCCGGCGCTCCCGACTGGCCGGATCGTGACCGGTTCGTGCTTTCCGCCGGGCACGGCTCGATGCTGCTTTACGGCCTGCTGCACCTCACAGGCTATCCCGGCATGGACATGCGCGAGATCGAGCGGTTCCGACAGCTCGGCAGCGCGACGCCCGGGCATCCCGAATACGGCCACAGCCCCGGCGTCGAGACCACCACCGGCCCCCTCGGGCAGGGCATCGCCACGGCCGTCGGCATGGGCATCGCCGAGCGCGCGATGAACGCCGCCTTCGGCGACGGCCTCGTGGACCACCGCTGCTGGGTGGTCGCCAGCGACGGCGACATGATGGAGGGCGTGTCGCACGAAGCCGCCGCACTGGCGGGCCATCTCCGGCTCGGGCGGCTGATCGTCCTCTACGACGACAACGGCATCTCCATCGACGGGCCGACCGCGCTCGCCATGTCGGACGACCCGGGGCGGCGTTTCGAGGCCTGCGGCTGGCACACGGCCGCCTGCGACGGACACGACCCGGACGACATCGCCCGCGCCATCGATGCCGCGCTCGCGGACCCGCGCCCGTCCCTCATCTCCTGCCGCACGACCATTGCGCTCGGCGCGCCGACCAAGGCCGGGACGGCCGCCTCGCACGGCGCGCCGCTCGGCGCGGACGAGGTGGCTGCGGCGCGCGAGGCGCTCGGCTGGTCCCACGCTCCCTTCATCATCCCGAACGACATCGCCGCCGCCTGGCGCGAAGCGGGCGCGAGGGGCCGTGCCGCGCGGGAGGCCTGGCAGGCGCGGCTGGAGGCGAGCCCCGACCGGACGGAGTTCGAGCGCCGGGCGAGCGGGGCGCTGCCCGCCGGCTTCAAGGCCGCGATGGCGGAATACAAGACAGGCCTGCTGGCGGACCCGCCGAAGCTGGCCACAAGGCAGGCGTCGCAGCGCGCGCTCGGCGCGGTGAACGCGGCGCTGCCGGAGACCATCGGCGGCTCGGCCGACCTCACCGGCTCCAATGGCACGCTGACGCCGGGCCTCGAACCTTGGAACGCGGAGAATTACGGCGGCCGCTACCTGCATTACGGCGTGCGCGAGCACGGCATGGCGGCGGCGATGAACGGCATGGCGCTGCATGGCGGCGTCATCCCCTATGGCGCCACCTTCCTGACCTTCACCGACTATTGCCGGCCCTCGATCCGCCTCGCGGCGCTGATGGGTGTGCGGTCGATCTTCGTCATGACGCACGATTCCATCGGGCTCGGCGAGGACGGGCCGACGCACCAGCCCATCGAGCATCTGGCGAGCCTGCGCGCCATGCCGGGGCTCGTCACCATGCGCCCGGCGGATGCGGTCGAGACGGCGGAATGCTGGGAGGTCGCGCTGTCGCTCAAGGGGCCGGCCGTGCTCGCGCTGACGCGCCAGGGCGTGCCGGCGGTGCGCACCGAACCGGCGGCGGAGAACCTGTCGGCGCGCGGGGCCTATGTGCTCGCCGATTGCGAGGGCGAGCCGGCGGCGGTGCTGATCGCGACCGGCTCCGAGGTCGGGGTGGCGATGGAGGCGAAGGCGGCGCTCGACGGCTCCGGCGTGCCGGTGCGCGTGGTCTCGATGCCTTCCATGGAACTGTTCGAGCGTCAGGATGTCGGCTATCGGTCAAGCGTGCTGCCGGAGGGGCCGGTTCGCGTCGCGGTCGAGGCCGCCGCCTCCTTCGGCTGGGAGCGCCATGTGGGCCCGGGCGGGGCGGTCGTCGGCATCGACAGCTTCGGCGCCTCGGCGCCGGCGCCGGCGCTTTACGAGCATTTCGGCATCACCGCCGAGCGGGTGGTCGAGGAAGTGCGCGCCCGTATCGGCTGAGGTCCGGGCGCGGAACGAACAAGGGAGTAAGGGCCATGACAGCCAGGGTCGCCATCAACGGGTTCGGGCGCATCGGGCGCCTCGCATTGCGCGCGGCGCTTGAGTCCGGGCGCAACGACCTGGAGTTCGTCGCGGTCAACGATCTGGGCTCGGTCGAGGCGAATGCGCATCTGCTGAAATACGATTCGACCCACGGCACCCTGCCGTTCGAGGTGAAGGCGTCCGGCAGCAGCATCGAAGTCGCCGGGCGGTCCATCGAAGTCATGGCCGAGCGCAACCCGGCGGACCTGCCTTGGGGCAAGCTCGGCATCGACATCGTGCTCGAATGCACCGGCATCTTCGCGAGCAAGGCCAAGGCCGCGGCGCATCTGGAGGCGGGCGCGCGCAAGGTGCTGGTCTCGGCCCCGGCCGACAATGCGGACCTGACGGTCGTCTACGGCGTCAACCATGAGGGGCTGGAGGCGGGCCACACCGTCGTCTCCAACGCCTCCTGCACCACCAACTGCCTCGCCCCGGTGGCGCAAGTGCTGCATCGCGCGGTCGGCATCGAGCGCGGCTTCATGACCACGATCCACGCCTTCACCGGCGACCAGGCGATCCTCGACACGCTGCATGGCGACCTCCGCCGGGCGCGGGCGGCCGGCCAGTCCATGATCCCCACCTCGACGGGCGCCGCCCGCGCCGTCGGCCTGGTGCTGCCGGAGCTCGCCGGCAAGCTGGACGGCACCTCGGTGCGCGTGCCGACCGCGAACGTCTCGCTGATCGACTTCAAGTTCTCCGCCGGCCGCGCCACGACCGAAGACGAGGTGAACGGGGCTATCGCGGAGGCGGCCGGCGGCCGGCTGAAGGGCATTCTCGGCGTCAACGAGGCCCCGCTGGTCTCCGCCGACTTCAACCATGACCCGCACAGCGCGGTATTCGACTCGACCCAGACCAAGGTCATAGACGGCAGCTTCGTGCGCGTCATGGCCTGGTACGACAATGAATGGGGCTTCTCCAACCGCATGTCCGACACGGCGGCGGCCTTGGCGGCGGCGTGAGCGGAGGCTGACGCCTACTCCGAGCCGTCACTCCGGCCGGCAGGCCGGGGCAACGGTGTTGCATTGTCCGGACCGTACGTCGCCGGCCGGCTCTCTGCTGAATTCACGCCGCCTGCGGCCGCTCCCCTTGGATCTGCGTCCGGTGCAGCCTCCGGCGTGTCGAGGCGTCGAAGGGGTCGCGGCGGTGCATGGTGCAGCGATTGTCCCACAGCACCACGTCGCCGACCTGCCAGCGGTGGCGGTAGGTGAAGCGCTCCTGCTGGACATGGCCCCAGAGCTCGTCCAGCAGCGCCTCGGACTCGGATACCTTCATGCCTTCGACATAGGAGTTGAGCCTCCGGCCGAGATAGAGCACCGGCCGCCCGCTCTCCGGATGCACCGGCACGGCCGGATGGCTGGCGCCTGGCGCCTGGCTCACATCAACCACCTCGTCGAAGCCCGCGCGCAGGTATCCGCCCGAGTTGACGCTCGAATCGTGGCGCACGCTCGCGGATTCCAACCGGCGCCGCATCTCCGCCGGCAGCGCCTCCAGCGCGGCATACATGTTGAGGAAGCAGGTGTCGCCGCCCTCCGGCGGGATTTCCAGCGCGTAGAGGGCGCTGGCCTTGGGCGGGCGCTCCTCGTAGCTCATGTCGGTATGCCAGGACGCCTCGCCGGCCCCGAGTGAGCCGATGGGCTTGCCGTCCCTGACGATGTTGGAGATCACATAGAGTTCCGGCACGCCATCCACCATGGTCTGGCCGTTCTCCATGATCGGCGCATGGTCGAGCTTGCCGAAGCGCGAGGAGAAGGCGACGAAATCCGCGTCCGTCAGCGTCTGCCCGCGAAACACCACCACCCCGTGCTCGATCCAGGCGGCATGGACGGCGGCGAAGGTCTCGCCGTCGAGCGGCCGGGAGAGGTCCACGCCCTCGATAACGGCTCCGAGCGCGGCCCCTGTCGGCACCGCCCTGACGATCTGCTCGACACCTTCCGGCATGGCTTCCGCCCCCGCTTTCGGCAACGCCGGGCAATGTCACGGAAGAGGAGCGGCGGGTCAATGCGTTCAATGCGCCTCGCGGGCGCCGACACGCGCGGAAACGGGTTCCGTCGCCCGCTGGAGCGGGCCCCGGACCGGACCGTATCGCGCGGCGGCCTTCTATCGCCCCGCCTGCGGCGATAGACTGGATGGCCTGACAGCGGGGAGGGCACGCAATCATGGACCGCATCGTTCTCGCCGGGGCGGCGCAGCCCGGCATGAAGCACCGCCAGGGGCTGTTCCGGCTGGCGGACGGAGCCTCGGAATGGCAGCGGGTCAGCCGGGGACTGCCTGCGGAGCCGGAGATCCGCGCGCTCGGCTTCGTCGGCGACAAGGCTTATGCGGGCACACAGGCCGGCCCCTATGTCAGCGAGGACGGGGGCGAGAGTTGGCGCTCGCTCAACCTTCCGTCGGAGGACCGCACCACATGGTCGGTGATGGCGCGGCCGGGCGACCCGGACACGCTCTATGCCGGCACCACGGGCACCTCCGTCTATCGCAGCACCAATGCGGGGGCGCGCTGGGAGCGGCTCCGCCCGCCCGTGCCGGAAGGCAATTGCGACATGGGCTTCCCGACGCGCGTCATCCGCATGACGGCGGATCCGAGCGCGCCCGACGAGATCTATGTCGGCCTCGAGGTCGGCGGCGTGCTGCGCTCGCTCGACGGCGGCGACACGTGGGAAAGCTGCAATGCCGACCTGCTGAGACTCGCGGGCGAGGAGCACCTGAAGAGCGCCATCGGCTCCGACATGGAAAGCGAAGGCATGATGGACACCCATTCGCTCGCGGTCAGCCCCGCGCTGCCCGGCACGGTGTTCCTCGCCACCCGCATGGGCCTCTTCCGCTCCGACGACCGGGGCGAGACCTGGCGCGAACTGGGCATCGGCAACTACTCGCCGCTCACTTACGCCCGCGACGTGACGGTCTCCGGCCACGACCCGAAAGTGCTGTTCGGCGCGTTCAGCAAGGCCGCCACCAGCGACGCCGGCTCGCTCTGGCGCAGCGCGGACCTGGGCGGGACCTGGGAGCGGTTCGACCGAGGCGTCGATGTCAACTCGACCCTGATGATCGTCGCCGAGAGCGCGTCGGACCCGGACCGCGTCTGGTGCGGGGCGCGCGGCGGGCGCACCTTCGGCACGGAGGATGGCGGCGGAAGCTGGAGCCAGATCGAGTTGCCGGACGAGGTGGAAGGCGTCTATGCGATGGCGGCCGCCTGAGGTCCGGGCGCGCGCCCATGAACGAAGCCGGGGCCGATAGCACGGACGCGCCGGACGCGGACATGCGGGACACTGGCGCGCTCGCCGCCGCGCTGAGGCGCATGGGGCTTGCCGGGCCGGACGAGCGGCCCCGGTTCGAGCCGCTGGAGGGCGGCGTCTCCTCGGACATCTACCGGGTCGAGACGGCGGCGGGGCCCGTCTGCGTCAAGCGGGCGCTCGCCCGGCTCAAGGTGGAGGCGGACTGGCGCGCGCCGGTGGAGCGCTATAGCTCGGAGGCGGGCTGGCTCGCGGCCGTGAACGCGCTGCTGCCGGAGGCCGCGCCGCGCCTGCTGGGGCAGGACGAGGCGGCGGGCACGCTAGCCATGGCATGGCTGGAGCCGGATACGCACCCGGTATGGAAAGCGGAGCTTGCCGCCGGGCGCGCCGACCCCGCCTTCGCGCGCGAGGTCGGCCGGCGGCTCGCCCTCATCCACCGCGCCCATGCCGGCGACGGGGCGGTCGCGGCCGCCTTCGCCACCGACGCGATCTTCCACGCCATCCGGCTGGAGCCCTACCTGCTGGCGACGGCGGAACGCCACGCCGACCTCGCGCCCGCGCTGACCGCTCTCGCCGAGGCGACGGCCGGGACGCGCGAGACGCTGGTCCACGGCGATGTCAGCCCGAAGAACATTCTCGCGGGGCCGGAGGGGCCGGTCTTCCTCGACGCCGAATGCGCCTGGTACGGGGATCCCGCCTTCGACATCGCCTTCTGCCTCAACCACATGCTGCTGAAGTGCGTGTGGAAGCCGCGGCACGAGGCGGCCTTTCTCGCCTGCTTCCGCGCGCTGGCCGAGGGCTACGGGCCGGACGCGGCGCTCGACCGGCGCGCGGCGCGGCTGCTGCCGGGCCTGCTGCTGGCGCGCATCGATGGCAAGTCGCCGGTCGAATATCTGACCCGGGAGGACCGGAAGGCCCGCCCCCGCGCCTTCGCCCGCCGCCTGCTGCAACAGCCGCCGGCGAGCCTCGGCGAAATCGCGGCGGCCTGGGCGGGGGAGGAAGGGCGGTGAGCGCGTTCGGGATCGAGAGGGTGCGCGGAAGGCGGGTCTGGGACTCGCGCGGGCGGCCGACCGTGGAGGCGGAGGTGCATCTGGCGGGCGGCGCGGTCGGCCGGGCCATCGCGCCGGCCGGGGCCTCGACCGGCTCGGGCGAGGCGCTCGACCGGCGCGACGGCGGGGCGGCCTTCGGCGGGCTCGACGTGATGCAGGCGGTGGCCGCGGTCGAGGGCGAGATCGCCTCGGCGCTCCGGGGCGTCGATATCGAGGACCGTGAGGCGGCGGACCGGCGGCTCATCGCGCTCGACGGCACGGAGGACAAGTCCCGCCTCGGGGCCAATGCGTGCGTTGCCGTGTCGATGGCGGCGGCCTGGGCGGGCGCGGCGGCGGCGGGCGTGCCGCTCTGGCGCTGGCTGGCGGACGAGGGGCCGGTTGCGCTGCCCGCCCCGGAAATCCAGATCTTCGGCGGCGGCGCCCATGCCGGCCGGCGGGTCGACATCCAGGACTTCATGGTGACCGCGCCAGGCGCCGGAAGCTTCGCCGAGGCCTGCGCCTGGATCGCCGAGGTCTATCGCGCGGCGGGCCTGCTGATGGCCGAGGCGGGGCGGCTTCGCGGCGTTGCGGACGAGGGCGGCTTCTGGCCCGATTTCGACACCAACGAGGCCGCGCTCGACATGCTGGCCCGCGCCATCGAGCGGGCCGGGTTCCGGCCGGGCGAGGAGGTTGCGATCGCGCTCGACGTGGCCGCGAGCGAGTTCGGACGCGGCGGGCGCTACCGGCTCGCGCTGGAGGACCGGGAGCTGGACAGCGAGGGCATGGGGCGCCTCGTCGGCGGCTGGCTCGCGCGCTACCCGATCCTCTCGGTGGAGGACCCCTTCGGCGAGGACGACTGGGACGGCTTCGCCGCCTTCACGGCGGCGCACGGCGACAGGGCGCAGATAGTCGGCGACGACCTGCTGGTGACCTCCGCCGGCAGGGTGGAGGAGGCGGCGCGGCGGGGCGCGGCCAACACGCTGCTCGTCAAGCCCAACCAGCGCGGCACGCTCGCCGAGGCGAAGGCCGCCTGGGACGCGGCGCGCAAAGCCGGCTTCGGCGGCATCGTCTCGGCGCGCTCCGGCGAGACGGAGGACGTGACCATCGTCCACCTCGCCGTCGGCTGGCGTGCGCCGGGCCTCAAGGTCGGCTCCTTCGCGCGCTCCGAGCGCATGGCCAAGTGGAACGAGGCGATCCGCATCGAGGAAAGCCTCGGCTGAGCGGCGTCAGCCCTGTTCGAGCTCGCTGTCCCAGTAGAGGAAGTCGGACCAGCTCTCATGCAGGAAATTGGGCGGGAAGCTGCGCCCGTTCTCCTGGAGGCGCCAGACGCTCGGCCGGACCGGCAGCTTCTGCAGCCGCATGCCCGAATCGCGGAGCAGCCGGTCGCCCTTGGCGCGGTTGCAGCGCCCGCAGGCGGCGACGACATTGGTCCAGACCGTGCGCCCGCCGCGCGAGCGCGGCAACACATGGTCGAAGGTCAGGTCCTCCGGCGGCAGCCGCGAGCCGCAATACTGGCAGCCGAAGCGGTCCCTGAGGAACACGTTGAAGCGCGTGAAGGCCGGATGGCGCGCCGGCGCCACATAGTCCCGGAGCGCGATGACCGAGGGCAGCCGCATGGCCCGGGTCGGCGAGCGCACCTCGCGGTCGTATTCCGCCAGCACCTGCACCCGGTTCAGGAACACGGCCTTGACGCTTTCCTGCCACGACCAGAGCGACAGCGGGAAATAGCTGAGCGGGCGGAAATCCGCGTTCAGCACCAGCGTCGGCGCGCTCTCCACAGGCGGCGTCACGGCACCCTCCTACGCCCGGACCGCGAATCGGCCCGCCATCACCATAGGTGCCTCCGGCGCCGGCGCGCAAGGCAGAGACGGCGCGAAGGCGGCGACGGGCGGACGAAACTGCTGCGGCAGACGGATGGCGGGCGCCACTCAGCCCCGCTCCGTTCCGCCCTCCGCTTCCTTCAATTCCTCCGCCACCTTCGCCAGCAGCGTCCGGGCGGATGCGGCGGCCTCGTCGCGGTTTATGGCTTCGGTTTCGGGATCGACGCCGGTGTGGCGGAACTGGACGGCGTAGGGGGTGTAGCGTTCGGTTTCGCGCCACGGCTGCATATCCACGCCGCAGGCGGCCAGGCGGTCCAGCAGCGTCTTGAGATCGTGGGTCAGCGGGTAAAGCTCGCCGAGCAGCGCCAGCCAGGCCTTGAACGCCTTCTCCAGCGCTTGCTGGACATGGAAGCCGAACCCTTCCTCCGGTCCTTCCGCCGCCAGAATCAACAGCGAGCGCAAGTCTCCCTCGGCAGACCGCAGCATCAGGCGGGCGCACTTAAGGTCGCTCATAGAGCACCCTGCCTTCCCGGAGCGCGCGGGCGAGGACATGGTTCAGGGAATCGCGCCAGTACTCCCGCTCGGCAAGCGTGAAGACGAGGATGTCCTTGTTTACCCCGAACCCGGAGGCCGCCCTGTAGAGCCTGGCGGCTTCGTCCACGCGGCTCCGCCCTCGCCCGAAGGGCTCGGCCTCGATGACGATCAGGTCCACATCGGAGCGTTCGTGCGCGTCGCCGCGGGCGCGCGAGCCGAACAGGATCACCTGCTCGGGATCGACCTCCGCCACGATCGCCCGGACCATCCCGTCCAGAAGCTCGTCCGTCACCGGGACCATCGCCCCTCCTTGCCGGAGAATGATGCCGGCGGCGGGCGGGGCCGGCAAGCCGCGGCTGTTCCGTCTTTGCGCGCCGGCAGGCATATTGGGCGGCGGCGCGGACGGGGATTCGGACATGGCGCAGACTGCGGAGGCGGGGGCGGCGGCCGGGGAAACCCGGACGCTGGCGCTGATCGGCGCCGGGCATTTCCTCAGCCATTTCTATGCGCTCACCCTGCCGCCGCTGTTTTTCTTCTTCCGGGAGGAATTCGGCGCCAGCTATGCGCTGCTGGGCGCGCTGGTCACGGGCTATGCCGTGGTGGGCGGCGTGCTCCAGGCGCCGGTCGGGCTGGCGGTGGACCGCTGGGGCGCCAGGCCCGTGCTGCTGGCGGGCCTCGCGCTCAACGCCGCCGCCATCGCCGCCATCGGGTTCGTCTCCAGCTACTGGATGCTGGCGCTGCTGGCCGTGGCGGCGGGCATCGGCAACAGCGTCTTCCACCCGGCCGACTATGCCGTGCTGGCCGCCCGCATAAGGGAGCGGCGGCTGCCGCGCGCCTACAGCCTGCACACCTTTCTCGGCTTCTTCGGCACCGCGGTAGCGCCCCTGACGGTGGCGACGCTGGCCGCATGGACGGGCTGGCGCAGCGCGGTCATGCTGGTCGGCGCGGCGGGTATCGCGACCGTGCTGGCGATGGCGGCAAGCGGCGCCGCCATTGCCTCCCCGCCGCGCCCGAAAGATGCGGCGAACGCCGCGCCGGCGCGGCGCCATTCCCTGCCGATCCTGCTGTTCTTCGGCTTCTTCGCGGCCTACGGCATGGCGAGCGGCGGCATCATGGCGTTTACGGTGATCGGCCTCGGCAAGCTTTACGGCCTCGACCCGGCATCGGCCGGCGCGGTGCTGACCGCGTGCCTGCTCGCACTGGCCTTCGGCATCCTCGCCGGCGGCGAGCTGCCCGACCGGGAGCGGCTGCAGGTGCGCATTACCGGCGCGGCCCTGGTCGGCGGCGGCGTGCTGACGGCGGCGGCGGGTTTCGCGGACATCGGCGCCGTCGGCCTTGCCGTGCTGCTGGGCGCGGCCGGTTTCGGGATGGGCGTCGTGCTGCCGGCGCGTGACCTGATGCTCCGTCGGATCACGCCGCCGGGCAGCACCGGCCGGGTGATCGGCTTCGTCTTTGTCGGGCTTTCCGTCGGCGGGGGCCTGGCGCCGCTGCTGTTCGGCTGGACGATGGACCGCGACTGGCCGGTCCTGCTGTTCGTCGGCTGCGGGGCGTTCCTGGCGCTGGCCTTCCTGTGCTCCTTCGGCGCGGTTGCTGCCGCCCGGGGCAAGGCGGGCTGATACCGGCGGTGTCGGGGAAGCGTCGGGATATGTCATGGGATGTCATGTTTTGTCATGGGGCCGGTCTCCGCCCCGGCCGTTTGCGCCGGTCCGGCGGTCGTTCGCAAGGCATCGAATCCTCCTTGTCGGTTCATGGTCCCGGCCGCGCCGTTGCCGGAGGCGCGTCCCCCTCCCGCGCATAATGCGCGCGCGTTTCGCGGCAGCGCGCGTGCGCGGGGCGGCGGGCGGCACCTCTGCCGGAGTGTCATGGAATGTCATGTTTTGTCATGGGGGCCGGTCTCCGCCCCGGCCGTTTGCGCCGTTCCGGGAGCCGTCCGCAAGGCATCGCACCCTCCTTGTCCGTCCATGGTCCCGGACGCCCCGCTGCCGGAGGCGCGTCCCTCTCCCGCGCATAATGCGCGCGCGTTTCGCGGCGGCGCGCGTGCGCCCGCGTGCGCGCTGCGGCGGGCGGGACCCCTGCCGAAGTGTCATGAAATGTCATGCGGCCCTGCGGTCGCGGTAGGGACGCCGGTTTCCCGGCGCCCCCCGCACAGATCCGGACGTGCGCGCTAACGCATCCGGCTCCTACCTCGGGTAGTGACGGCGAAGCGC
>JAJDYL010000031.1 GCA_022825195.1 Alphaproteobacteria bacterium | reverse complement strand
GGCGAGCGTGTATTTGGCGCCGGTCAGGTTCATGCCCACGGTCTCGACCGACCCGTCCTCGCGATAGGGCGCGATGTCGGCTTCCATGGTCGGCATCCAGTTGCCGAGGAAGACGTCGATATCGCCGTTCTTGAGGCTGGTGTAGGTGACCGGGACCGAGAGCACCGTCGCGCTCGGCTCGTAGCCAAGGCCCGCGAGCACGACCGAGGTCGCGGCGGTTGTCGAGGTTATGTCGGTCCAGCCGACATCCGAGAAGCGAACCGTCTTGCAGGAGTCCGGGTCGGCCGCCCAGCCCGCGGAGGACGCCATCAAGGCGGAAACGATCCCGATTGCCGCCAGTTGCACGCGCTTCTTCATCGCCTTGTCCTCCCGTTCCGGTTTCCGCCTGCATCCCTCTGTCTGCAAAGCGGGGTATGGTACGGCTACCATGGTCGGGCCGCAAGGAAAGAAGCGGCGGGACAGGGTGATGAACGAAGGCCGGATCTTCGATTATGTCGTGGTCGGCGCCGGGTCTGCGGGCTGCGTGCTCGCCAACCGGCTGACCGAGGACAGCGAGGCGACCGTGCTGCTGTTGGAGGCAGGCGGCAGCGACCGCAGCATCTTCCTGCAGATGCCGTCTGCGCTCGCCATCGCCATGGGCCACCGGCGCTATGGCTGGCACTACTGGACCGAGCCGGAGCCGCATCTGGGCGGACGGCGCCTCCATTGTCCGCGCGGCCGGGTGCTCGGCGGCTCGTCCTCCGTCAACGGCATGGCCTATGTGCGCGGCAACGCACTTGACTATGACGGCTGGGCTGAAGGCGGCGCGTCCGGCTGGTCCTATGCCGAGGTGCTGCCTTATTTCCGCAGGGCGGAGACCTGCAACGGAGGCGGCGACGACTGGCGCGGCGATTCGGGGCCGCTGAACACGTCGCGCGGAAGGATGGCGAATCCGCTTTACGGCGCCTTCATCGAGGCGGGCGGGCAGGCCGGCTACGGGCGAACGGCCGACATGAACGGCTACCGGCAGGAAGGCTTCGGGCCCATGGACATGACCGTCCACCGGGGCCGGCGCTGGAGCACCGCGAACGCCTATCTCAGGCCCGCCGCCGGCAGGCCGGGCCTCGCCGTCGAGACCGGCGCGCTCGCAACGCGCATCCTGCTGGACGGACGCCGCGCCACGGGCGTCGAATACCGGCAGGGCGGCGCGGTCCGGACCGTCCGGGCGCGGCGCGAGGTCGTCCTTTCGGGCGGTCCGATCAACGCGCCACAGCTCCTGATGCTGTCGGGCATCGGCCCGGCCGCACATCTTGCCGAACACGGAATCGAAGTCGCCTGCGACCTGCCCGGCGTCGGCCGCAACCTCCAGGACCATCTGGAACTCTATGTCCAGCAGGAGTGCATTCGCCCGATTACCCTCTATTCTGCGACAGGCCTCCTGCAGAAAGCGCTGATCGGCGCCCGCTGGATGCTGTTCCGGTCCGGTCTCGGCGCCACCAATCATTTCGAGTCCGGGGGCTTCATCCGCTCGCGCGCCGGCGTGCGCTGGCCGGACATCCAGTACCATTTCCTGCCGCTTGCGGCCTCTTACGACATGAGCGAGCAGGTCCGCTGCCACGGCTACCAGGCGCATGTCGGCCCGATGCGCTCGAAATCGCGTGGCGAGGTGCGGCTCGCCTCGGCCGACCCGCTGGAGTCGCCGAGAGTGCAGTTCAACTACATGAGCCACCCGGACGACTGGACGGAGATGCGCGCCTGCATCCGCCTCACGCGGGAAATCTTCGCCCAACCGGCATTCGAGCCCTGGCGCAGACGGGAGCTTGCGCCCGGCGAGGAGGCGCAGAGCGACGAGGAGATCGACGCCTTCGTGCGAGAAACCGTCCAGAGCGCCTACCACCCCTGCGGAACTTGCCGGTTGGGCACTGACGACATGGCCGTCGTCGATCCGGAACTGCGGGTTCGCGGCGTGGAAGGGCTGCGCGTCGTGGACAGTTCCGTCATGCCGGCGATCACCACCGGCAATCTCAATGCGCCGACGATCATGATTGCGGAGAAGGCGTCGGATATGGTCCGAGGGCGGCCACCGCTGCCGCCCTCCGGCGCCTCCTTCTACGTGGCGCCCGACTGGCAGACGGCCCAGCGCTGAGGGGCCGGCTCCTGCTTATGGACCCGCGTCGATCTCGATGGTGCGGGTGCTGACCTCCGGCTCCGGGCGTACAAGATCGATATGCAACAGGCCATTTTCCGTATGCGCCTTCTGCACCTCGATGCCCTCGGCCAGCACGAAGCGCCGCTGGAACTGCCGCGCCGCGATGCCCCGGTGGAGGAACATGCGCCCCTCCGCCTCCTCGCCATGACGGCCGCGCACGATCAGCTGCCGGTCCTCGATCGAGATCGTGAGGTCCTGGCGTGCAAAACCTGCCACAGCCAGCGAAATTCGCAGCCGGTTCTGGCCCGTCTGCTCGATATTGTAGGGCGGATAACCGTCCGCCGAGGCCTTCGACACGGTATCGAACATCTGCTCCAGACGATCGAAACCGAGCAATAGCGGGCTGTTGAAGACCGATATTCGTGACATGGCGCCGTCTCCCCTCCCGATAAAGCAGGGCGCGCACGGGCCGGATCTGAGCATTGCGGCATCCGGGCGCATTGGTATATGGGAGACGGGAGAGGGAGTGCAAGCGCCGCCCATGACCGACAGTTCCGACACGACCGCTCAATCTGTCCCGTTCACGCTCGACGGCTGCGAGGTAACGGCGCTGCCGGGCGAAACCATCTGGCAGGCGGCCGCCCGCCTCGGCACCGTGCTTCCGCACCTCTGCTACGCGCCGGAACCGGGCTATCGCGCCGACGGCAATTGCCGGGCCTGCATGGTGGAGATCGAGGGTGAGCGGGCGCTGGCGCCGTCCTGCCTCAGGCACCCCGAGCCGGGCATGACCGTGAACAGCGCCGGCGCCCGGCCGGAACGCGCCCGGCGCATGGTGCTGGAGCTGCTGCTGGCCGACCAGCCGGTCGAGGTCCATGATCCGGCCTCGCGCCTGGGACACTGGATTGCCGATGCGGGCCTCGAAGCCGGGCGGCTGGCCGGGCGCGAGGCGCCGCCGGAGGATGCGAGCCATCCGGCCATGGCGGTCAATCTCGACGCCTGCATTCATTGCAACCTTTGCGTGCGCGCCTGCCGGGAGGTGCAGGTCAACGATGTCATCGGCATGGCCGGGCGCGGCGCGGAAACGAAGATCGTTTTCGATTTCGACGACCCGATGGGGCACTCGACCTGCGTGGCCTGCGGCGAGTGCGTGCAGGCCTGCCCGACGGGCGCGCTGATGCCGAAGACGGCGCTCGGCAAGCCGCCGCCCGACCGGCAGGTGGACAGCGTTTGCCCCTATTGCGGCGTCGGCTGCCAGATTACCTATTCGATAAGCGGGGACCGTCTCGTCTCGGTCGAGGGGCGTGACGGCCCGGCAAACGAGCAGCGGCTCTGCGTCAAGGGCCGTTTCGGGTTCGACTACATCTACCATCCCGAACGCCTGACCCGGCCGCTTGTCCGCCGCGACGATGCGCCGAAGGGCATGAATGTGGATCCCGCCCGGCCGCTGACGCACTTCCGCGAGGCGAGCTGGGAGGAGGCGCTGGACCGGGCCGCGGCCGGCCTTCGGGCCGCAAAGGAGGCGCACGGGCGCCGCGCGCTTGCCGGGTTCGGCTCCGCCAAGGGCTCGAACGAGGAGGCCTACCTGTTCCAGAAGCTGGTGCGCACCGGCTTCGGCTCCAACAATGTGGACCATTGCACCCGGCTCTGCCACGCCTCGTCGGTGGCGGCGCTCCTGGAGGGCATCGGCTCCGGCGCCGTCACCGCGACCTTCAACGAGGCCCGCAATGCGGACGCGCTGATCGTCATCGGGGCCAACCCGACGGAGAACCATCCGGTCGCGGCCACCTATTTCAAGCAGGCGGCGAAGCGGGGCGCGGCGCTGATCGTCATGGACCCGCGCGGCCAGGCGCTGAAACGGCACGCCACCCACATGCTGCAATTCCGGCCCGGCCGCGACGTGGCGATGCTGAACGCGATCATGCACACCATCGTCGCCGAGGAGCTCTACGACCGTCAGTATGTCGCCGCGCACACGGCGGATTTCGAGGCGCTGAAGGAGCATCTGGCCGCTTTCCCGCCTGAAAGGATGGCTCCGCTCTGCGGCATCGACGCGGGGATGCTGAAAGAGGTCGCGCGCGTCTATGCGCGGGCCGGGCGTGCGATGATCTTCTGGGGCATGGGCGTCTCGCAGCATGTCCACGGCACCGACAATGCCCGCTGCCTGATCGCGCTCGCGCTGATGTGCGGCCATGTCGGGCGTTCGGGCACCGGCCTGCATCCGCTGCGCGGCCAGAACAATGTGCAGGGCGCGTCCGACGCGGGCCTGATCCCCATGATGTATCCGGACTACCGGCGCGTCGCCGAACCGGAGGCCCAGGCCCGTTTCGAGGCTGCCTGGGGTGTGGAGCTCGATCCGGAACCGGGCCTCACCGTGGTCGAGATCGTGGATGCGATCCACAAGGGCGATATACGGGCCATGTACATCATGGGCGAGAACCCGGCGATGTCGGACCCGGATGCGACCCATGCCCGGGAGGCGCTGGCGACGCTCGACTATCTGGTGGTGCAGGACCTGTTCCTGACCGAGACGGCGATGTTCGCCGACGTTGTGCTGCCGGCCTCGGCATGGCCGGAGAAGGACGGGACCGTCACCAACACCAACCGGCAGGTGCAGCGCGGACGCAAGGCGTTCGAGCCGCCGGGCGAGGCGCGCGAGGACTGGCGGATCATCCGGGACATTGCGCGGCGCATGGGCCTCGACTGGAATTACGGCGACCCAAGCGACGTTTATGCCGAGATGGCGGGACTGATGCCGTCTCTCGACCATATCGGCTGGGAGCGCCTGGAGGCGGAGAGCGCCGTCACCTATCCGTCGGACGGGCCGGACCATCCGGGGCATCCGGTCGTGTTCGCCGACCGTTTCCCGACCGGCGACGGCCGGGCGCGGTTCGTGCCGGCCGACATCGTGCCCCCGGCGGAGGAGCCCGATGCGGAATTCCCGATGGTGCTGACCACAGGCAGGCAATTGGAGCATTGGCACACGGGCGCCATGACGCGGCGCGCGAGCATGCTGGACGCCATCGAGCCCGAAGCCACCGCCAGCCTTGCGCCGGCGGACCTGCGCGCCCTCGGCCTTGCGCCGGGAGACCGCGTGCGCATCGAGACCCGGCGCGGCGCGATCGAACTCACCGCACGCATGGACGGCGCCGTGCCCTCCGGCCTCGTCTTTGCGCCGTTCGCCTATGTCGAGGCGGCGGCGAACGTGCTCACCAACCCGCAACTCGACCCTTGGGGCAAGATTCCGGAGTTCAAGTTCTGCGCCGCCCGGGTAGTGCCGGCCGAGGAAGGGACGGCGGCAGAGCGCCCGTGAATCGGGCCGGACCCGTCCTCGCCGGCTGCCTGTTGCTGGCCGCAGCGTCGTTTCCGGGTCCGGCGGCGGGCGCACGAGTTATTTCCGTCAACCTGCCTCTGTCGGCCGCGCATCCGGTCGTGGCCTCCGGATGGGGCGCGTTCGTCGACGCGGCGGAGGGGGACGGGCAGTTTGCCTTCCAGCTGTTCGTAGACGGCTCCCTGCTGGGCGGAAAGCGCGTGCTGTCCGGCCTTGCGCAGGGCGATGCGCAGATGGGTTATACCGCGCTGACGGCGCACCCGGCCGGGGTTCCGCAGCGGGTGACGCTGGGCCGGTTGGCGCTCGCCGGACCCGACCCGATGGCCGGCGCGGCCGCCATGACCGAGTTCGTCATGCTGCAGTGCCGGTCATGCCTGGAGGCCCTGGCGAAACGGGGCCTCGTCTTCCTTGGCAGTCACGCGGCCGGGCCGTTTCACCTGCTCTCGCCGGGGCCGCTCGCGCGGGCGAACACGCTGAAAGGTGCGCGTGTCGCGAGCCCGGGCCCCCCCTGGGACGACCTGCTGCGCCGCCTGGACGGCCGGCCGGAGCCGCCTGCGGGAAGCCTGGCGACGGCGCTCCGGGACGGGCGTATCGACGCCGTGCTCGGCCCGGTCGCGCTGCTCGCCGACCCGGCGCTCGCGCGCCAGGTCAAGACGGTCACGGCCATGCATCTCGGCGTTTACCGGGTATCGAGCCCGTTTTCCGCAAGTCTCGGCTTCTGGCGCACGCTGGCGCCGGGCGAACGGGCCGCGCTGCTGGATGCGGCGCCGGTCGGCCTCGCCGCGGCCGCGCTTGCCTACCGGGCCGCCGACGAAAAGGCGCGCGAGGTGATGAAGGAGGCCGGCATAGCCTTCAGCCGCGCCCATCCGGCGCTGGTGCGGGCCGCGACCGGGTTCGACGCCGGGGCGGGAACGGTGGAGCTGCGGTCCGAAGGCGAAGGGGCGGCCGCCTTCGCCGCCGGATTTCGCCGGCTGCACGACAAATACAGCGACCTGTTCGCCGCCGGCGGGGACGAAACGTCGGTCGAGGCGGTCGCCGACATTCTGCGGCGGGAAGTCTTCGACCGGCTCAGCGTCGAAACATACGGCCTGGAGGCGGCGCAACCGTGAGGCTCGGCATCGTGTCGGACCTGCATTGCAATATTGCGGGCCTGGAAGAGGCCGTCAGGCTCATGGGGCCGGTGGACGACCTGTTGTGCCTGGGCGACTCCATCTACGAGTACCGGTTCTCGAACGAGGTCGCCGCCTTTCTGCGCGACCGGGGCGCGAAGACGATCCTCGGCAACCACGAGGACGTGTTCTTCGGCCCCGCCGGCGAGCGCGCCCGGCAGGCGGAATGGATCGACCCGGACCTCATGGCGTGGCTCGGCGGCCAGCCGCGCGAGAGGCGGCTCGTCTATGGCGGCAAGACGCTGCTGATGGTCCATTCGACCGCCTGGGAGCCCTACGGCACCTATGTCTATCCGCACAGCCGCGAATTCCGCCGCTTCGGCGAGGTGGATGCGCGCTTCGTGCTCTACGGCCACACCCACATGCAGGTGGCCGAGCGCGTCGGCGGGGTGCTGGTCGTCAATCCGGGCTCGGCCGGCGATGCGCGCGACCATACGAACGGCCGGCGCCTCAGCTTCGCCGTGCTCGACACCGAAGCCGAAACGGTGGCGTTCACCGACTTCACCGTCTAGCCCGCGCCCGCCCCGCCGCCTTGCTTGACAGTGCGCGGCCGCAGGGGACAAGGTCCCGCTTGCATCGCGGTTTTCCACCCGCCGCCCTTCGCCCGGCCGTCGCCGGGCCCGGTTCGGCGGCGCCGTGCGGGAGGAGTCCGGGCTGGGCCACCGATGACATCGACGATCTCGCTGCCGGTCTGGCTGTTCGTCATCATCGTCGCGCTGGCGGTGTTCGCGGCGGTGGACGAGGTGTTCCTGCCCGGCCTGCGCTGGTATCTGCGCCGGCATGTCAACCGGGCCATCGCCGACGTGAACGCCCGCTTCGACCTCGAACTGCCGACCTTCCAGCTGACGACCCGCCGGGTGCTGATCGACCGCCTGGTCTTCGACCCCGAGGTGATGAAGACCGTGGGCACGGTCGCGGCGGAGCGCGGCGTCGAGCGCGAGAGCCTGATGACGGAGGTCTCCGCGATCGCCCGCGAGATGGTGCCGGCCTTCAACGCCTATTTCTATTTCAAGCTCGGCTACTGGATCGCGCGCCGGCTTCTGCGCGGCTTCTACCGGGTCCGGCTGGGGTTCGCGCACGAGCGGGCGGCGGCGCGGGCGCCGCCGGACACGGCCGTCGTCTTCTTCATCAACCATCGCAGCAATGTCGATTACATGCTGGTGACCTATCTCGCCGCCCGCTCGGTCGCGCTGTCCTACGGGGCCGGCGAGTGGGCGCGCGTCTGGCCGATCCGCAGCCTGCTGCGCCTGGCCGGCGTCTATATCCTGCGCCGGGATACGGGCGACCCGCTCTACCGCAAGGTGCTCGAACGCTATGTCCAGATGGCGACCGAGGCGTGCGTGCCCCACGCGATCTTCGCCGAGGGGCGGCTGTCGCGGGACGGCATGATCCACCAGCCGCGGCTCGGCATGCTCGGCTACATCACCAAGAATTTCGATCCCCGGGGCGCCTACGACATCGAGTTCATCCCCGTCGCGACCAATTTCGACCGCGTGATGGAGGAGCGCACGCTCGTCGCCAACCCGGACGCGGACTTCAAGGGCCGCGGCGGCCGGTTCATTTTCGGCTCGACCGCCGGGTTCGTCGTCCGGATGGCATGGCGCAAGCTCCAGGGCCGGTTTCCCGGCTTCGGGGTCGCCTGCGCCAATTTCGGCGAGCCGGTGTCGCTCCGGGCCTGGGCGGGCGAGCGCGGGCTGGACTTCTCGCGGCTGGACCGGGACGCGCTGTTCGCGGCCGTGGAGGAGCTGGGCGAGGAGCTCACGCGCCGCATCGTCGATGTCGTCCCGGTGCTCGCCGTGCCCGTCGTCTCGACGGTGTTGATCGAGGCCGACGGGCCGCTGGACCGCGAAGCGATAAAACGCCGCGCGCTGGAATGGCTCGATGACGCGCGCGCGCTCGGCGCCCATATCGCGCTGAAGGAAGGCGGCGAGGCCGCCGACATCGAAACGGCGGTGCAGTCCTTGCGCAAGCGGCGGTTGATCGCGGAACGCGGCGGCAGCTTCTCCCCGGAGGAGCGCCAGCGCCCGCTGCTCGCCTATTACGCGGCGTCGATCCGGCAGCTGCGCACGCATCTCGAACGGAAGCGGGACGGCTCTGGCTAGGCCCGCAAATCGCGGCCTTCCGGTGCCGGAGCTCATGATCGCCTGCCTGCGCTCGCCGCTCGGGGACCTGGTCGCCCGGCCCTGGTTCGATCGCGCGGCGCTCGCGGTCGTCTCCGGCTGGTTCTTCCCGCTCTCCCGGCTGTGGGCGGCGGCGCGGGCCGCGGAAGGCTCGGTCGAGCGGTATTTCGCCGAGGTTCCGATGCGCCCCGCCCCGCGCCTGGAGCGGATGCTCGCGCGCCGCCTCGCCCGGTTCGAGCGGGTGCGCGCCGAGGCGCTGGCGAGCGAGCGCGCCTGGGAGGACGCCTTTTTCGGTCCCGCCGCCCCGGCCCCGGAGGCGCTGCGGGAGGCGGAGCGCAACCGGCTGCTCCGGCGCCACGCCTACAACGCGCTGCGCCGGCTGTTCGCGCCGTTCGCGGCGCATGGCCGGGCCGCGCCCTTCCGCTGGCGGATTCCGGACCCCGCGGAAGTGGAGGCGCTCTATGGCGGCTTCCTGGCCGACCCTGCCCGCGCCTTCGCCGTCCCGGAGCCGATGCCGCCCGTGCGGGCCTCCCACGCCTTCCCGGCCGCGCCGGGCCGGCGGGACTACTGGCTGCGCTTCGCCTCCCCCTCGGCGCGGATGGGTGACGAGGTCGTCGCCCGGGTGTACGAGCCCGCGGGCGCGGCGGATCCGCCGACCCTGATCTTCGGCCACGGCATCGGGGTCGAGTTCGACCACTGGCGCGGCGTCGCCGACGAGATCGAGGGCCTGGTCGCCCGGGGCCTGCGCGTGGTGCGCCCGGAGGCGCCCTGGCACGGCCGGCGGGTGCTGCCGGGCCGCTATGGCGGCGAGCAGTTCGTGGCGACGGCGCCCTGCGGCGCGCTCGACCATTTCACCGCCGCCGCGCGCGAGTGGGCGGTGCTGATCGACTGGTGCCGGCAGGCGGGCGGGGGGCCGGTCGCCATCGGCGGCAGCAGCCTCGGCGCGATGACGGCGCAGATCGTCTCCGGCCGGGCGCGCGGGTGGCCGGAGCGGCTGCGGCCGGACGCGATGTTCCTCGTCACCCATTGCGGGCGCGTCGAGGAGGCGCTGCACGGGGCGCTGGCGCGGTCCTGGGGCATTGCCGGGGCGACGATGGCGCACGGCTGGACGCACGAGCTCGGGCTGCGCTTCACGCCGCTGCTGGACCCGGTGGACGACACCTCGGTGGCCCCGGAGCATGTGGTGAGCGTGCTCGGCGCGCGCGACAATGTCACGCCGTACTGGGGCGCGCGCGCGCTGATCGACCGCTGGGGCGTGCCGGAGGCCAACCGCTTCATCTGGCGCCGGGGCCATTTCAGCGTGCCGCTCGCCATGCTGCGGAACCGCGCCCCGCTCGACCGCTTCCGCGAGGTCATGGCCGGTCTCGCCTGAGCGCCCGCGCATTGCGGGCCGTCGGGGCAGGCGCTAAACAGGCCGCCAACGCAAGCGCCTTTGGCAGGAGAGGGAAACGATGGGCGAGTGGATCGAGATCGCGGCGGACGACGGCTTCGGGTTCGGGTGCTACACGGCCGCGCCGGCGGGCGCGCCGAAGGGCGGCATCCTGGTCATCCAGGAGATTTTCGGCGTCAACGCGCATATCCGCGAGGTGGCGGACGGCTATGCGGCCGACGGCTATCTCGCCTGGGCCCCGTCGGTCTACGACCGGGTCGAGCGGCGCTTCGAGTGCGGCTACACGCCGGAGGACATCGCCAAGGCCCGCGACATCATGGCGGCGGCGCCGTTCGACCGGGCGGTCGGGGACCTGGCCGCAACGGTCGAGGGGCTCCGGGCCGCGGGCGCGGGAAAGATCGGCTCGGTCGGCTATTGCTGGGGCGGGTCCGCCTCCTTCCTGGTCGCGACGCGCATCGGGGTCGATGCCAGCGTCTGCTATTACGGCGGGCAGATCATGCCTCGCAAGGACGAGCGGGCGAAGAACCCCGTGCTGATGCATTTCGGCGAGCAGGACCACGGCATCCCGATGGAGGACGTGGAAGCGATCCGCGCCGCCCAGCCTGAGGCCGAGATCCATGTCTACCCCGCCGGCCACGGCTTCAACTGCGACCATCGCGGCGACTTCCACGCGGAGTCGGCCAGGCTCGCGCGCGAACGCAGCCTCGCCTTCTTCGCCGCCAACATGGGCTGAGCCGCCGCCGGGCCGGCGGCCCGGAGACCCTGCGCGCGGTGTCATGGAATGTCATGTTTTGTCATGCGCCGCGCCCCCCGCCGCCGCTCCCGGCCCCTGTCCCGCGCGTAGCGCCCGTGCGCGCCCGTGCGCGAGGCTGCCGCCCCGGCCCCCCAACCTGTCACCCCGGCCGCGCTGGACCCCGGCTCGGAGGCCGGGGTGACAAAAGGGGCGGCGGGGCCCACCCGCCGGGATGTCATGGAATGTCATGTTTTGTCATGGGGCCGGTCTCCGCTCGGGCCGTTTGCGCCGGTCCTGGGGTCGTTTGCAGGGCATCGCGGCTTCCTTTCCGTCCATGGCGCCGGACGCCCCGTTGCCGGGGGCGCGTCCCTCCCGCGCGCATAATGCGCGCCCGGCTGCGCCCGCGCGCCCGCGTGCGCGGAGCGGCGGGCGGGACCCCTGCCGAAACGTCATGGAATGTCATGATGTGTCATGTTTCGTCATGTTCCGTCCTTGCGGCGGCCTTTCTTCCCCTGCGTTTCGTTCTCTCCGCACTCCCGCCCGCCGGGCCGGAAGCGCGGACCCTGTTTCGCGCATATCGCGCGCCCGCCCGCGTGCGCGTCCGGGCGGGCGTTTCGCGCCGGCGTGGTTCGCACGCCTGATTGCCCGCGCGCGAGGCGGACGCAGGGCGCACGTCTCCCCTCGGTTCCTTCGGGTTTTTTTCGCGCCGGCGCGAAACGGCAGGAAGCGGCCCCGCACATGCCGCCTCTTCCTGCCCCATGATAGCACATTTTCCAGGCAGTCAAGCATCATTCGGAATTTATTTTAAAATTTCCGAACGAATCGTGTCTTTCGACCAGGGAAGGGAGGCCGATACAGGAGCCCGGCAGGGCGCAAGCGGTTTCGCCCCGTATGGCATCCGACTGTCTCCCCGGACTTGATCCGGGGTCCAGCCGCGGCTTTCACGGCCACCCCAGCCGTTGTGGGGCGGGTACGACCGCCGGACCTGCCCCGGACCGTGCCCGGACTTGTTCCGGGTATCCGGGGCCTGCCGCAGCGGCTGTACTGGGCCCCGGCTTCCCCGCTCGGAGGCGGGGACAGGCTCGGGCCGGGGTGACAGTTCGGGGCCGAGGAAAGAGGGCGGCCCTCGAGGCGGGCCCGACCGGCCGCCGTTACTCGCCCGGCGCTGGAGCCGGGTCGTTGCGGCGCAGGATGTAACTCTCCATGAAGCTCAGCTTGCCCTTGATGAAATTGGAGTCGTCCTTCAGGGCGCCGACGTCTGCCTTCAGGGCGCCGACGTCCGCCTTCAAGGCGCCGACCTCTACCTTCAGCGCGCCGACCTCCACCTTAAGGGCACCGACCTCGGCCTTTACTCCGGCGACTTCCCGTTCGACCCAGCCCATCCGGTCGTCCAGTCGCCGGATGTCGGCGCGCAGCCAGCGGAACAGCCCGACCATCAGGCCGGCCAGCGCCAGAAAGAAGCCGGCGAGGGAGGCGACGACGGGCCAGACCGGGAGCAGCGCCTGCATGTGGCCTCCGGGACAAGGGGAACGCGCCCGGCGACTATAACCCGCCCGCCCGGCCCGTCCATAGCCGTTTCCGCCATGCCGCCGCCATCCCCGACGCGCTCGCCTTCCGCATGTCGCCCGCGCCGATCCCCGCCGCCCTACCGGGCGAAGCTCCGGGTAGCGCTGGCAAGGCGCAAGCGGTTTCGCCTGCGCCGGAAACGCGCTAGAGTCCCGGCGTGGAACGATTCACCGTGGCATTGCCGGAGGATACCGCGCGCTGGCTGAGGCACCAGGCGGCCCTGAGCCGCGTCGGCGCCTCCGCATGGCTGGCCCACCTCGTGGAGCGGACGCGCCGCCGCGCAACGGGGCGCGAAGAGGAGGCGCGGCGTCGGGCCGAAGAGTCCCGCGGGTCCATCGGCGAAGCGCTGGACCGCTACATCGACGCCGGGCCGGGCCTGCGCCGGCGGCTGGCGAAGCGGGAGGACGCAGGCGGCGCCGGACCGTCGTCCCCGACGCTTCAGGACAGGCTTTACGACAAAGACTGACTGCCGGATTGGTCGTCCCCGGCCCGTCCATAGCCGTTTCCGCCATGCCCGAAGCGCCCTTGAGGCGGGGCGGGCGGGGCCTTAGCATCCGCTGCCGAATCCGCCGCCCGGAGCCTTCATGCCGCATATCGCCATGGTCATCCCTTCGCTCGGCGGCGGCGGGGCGGAGCGGACGGCGCTCCGGGTCGCGGGCGGGCTGGCGGCGCGCGGGCACAGGCTCGACATCGTGCTGTTCCAGCCGCATGTGGCCTACCCGGCGGAGGTGCCGGCGGCGGTGCGGACGATCGCGCTTTGCGGGCGGCGCGCATGGGCCGGCCGCGACCCCGCGGCGATGCCGGCGGGCGTGGAA
>JAJDYL010000124.1 GCA_022825195.1 Alphaproteobacteria bacterium | reverse complement strand
GTCGGCCCAGTCCTTGTCGTCCTCGAGCAGAGGGCGACGCAGGAAGGTGGCCACCCCCGAGTAGCGGGGCAGGTACTTCTCGCCCCACGCCGCACGGCGCTCGTCGGGGACGCTCGCGGCATGCTTGTCGTCGTCGCTCATTCGCTTGCCCTCCGCTTTGTTAATCTCTCGAACGTGGCCGGGCGGCTCTCGGTGCGGCGCGAATTGTAGCGTTCCCGGCGCTCCCGACCGCCATCTTTCACCAATTCTCCGAAACCTCGGGCGCCGGGATGACGTGGCAGCGGACCCCACGCTCAGGAGAGGCGCTGAAGTCGCAGCCGACACTACGTCGAAGCGCCTCGAGCGAGTGCGGCCCGCTGCCGCGAGCAGATCGGCGCCCGCGCCAGGAGAATCGGGGAACCCTGGCGCCCAAGGCGGTCCACGCTCCTCGCGGCCCCATTGGGCTGTGAGATAATCCGATGCGCCCATCCTTGGGGGAAATGCAGGGGCTCGTGGCCGATGGGCCGGCTGACCACTCATGTGCTGGACACGGCGCGCGGCCGTCCCGCGGCGGGGCTGGCGCTCCGGCTCTACCGGCTGGCGGGCGGGATTCGCCTCCAGCTGGGGTCCGCCGTCACCAATGCCGACGGGCGCACGGACCGGCCGCTGCTGCAAGGCGACGAATTCGCCCCCGGCGTCTATGAGATCGAGTTCGAGGCGGGTGCCTATCACCGTGCGGCTGCGCCGGCGGGCGCGGACCCGCCTTTCCTCGACAGGGTGCCGGTGCGGTTCGGCATTTCCGATGCCGGGGCCAACTACCATGTGCCGCTCCTGCTTTCGCCGTTCGGCTATTCGACCTATCGGGGCAGCTAGGCCATGAGCGGCGTGCGGCGTGAACTCCGGTTCCTGCTCAACGGCGAGGAGGTCGCGCTCGACGATGCGGGCGCCGGCGACAGCCTGCTCGATTTCCTGAGGCTCCGCCGCGGCCTGCGCGGCACCAAGGAAGGCTGCGCCGAGGGCGACTGCGGCGCCTGCACCGTGCTGGTGGGCCGGCTGCGGGGCGGGGATGTGCGCTACGAGGCGGTCAACAGCTGCATCCGCCTTCTGCCGAGCCTCGATGGCTGCCATGTCGTGACGGTCGAGCATCTGTCCGGCGCGGACGGCGGCCTGCATCCCGTCCAGCAGGCCATGGTCGATTGCCACGGCAGCCAGTGCGGCTTCTGCACGCCGGGCATCGTCATGGTGCTCTATGCGCTGTGGCTGGAGCGGCCGAGACCGTCGGAAGCCGAGGTCCGGCGGGCGCTGCAGGGCAATCTCTGCCGCTGCACCGGCTACGCGCCGATCCTGCGCGCGGCCGCCATCGCCGGCGATTACGGCCTGCCGGAAACCGACAAGCTGGTGCGGGGCCGAGAAGCGGTCGGCGCGCGCCTGGCCGCAATGGCGGCCGGCGGCCGGGTCGAGCTTGCCGGCGGCGCCGTCGCCGTTCCGGCGGACGCGGACGACCTGGCGGCCGTGCTGGCGTCGGAGCCGGCGGCCACCATGGTGGCCGGCTCGACCGATGTGGGCGTGTGGGTCAACAAGGACCTGCGGGACATCGCGCCGGCAGTCTTCATCGGACATCTGGACGAGCTCGGCCGCATTACCGAAAAGGACGGGGTTATCGAGATCGGCGCGACGGCTTCCTATTCGGATGCGGAGGCCGCGCTGACGGAAGCCGTGCCGGGCCTGGCGGACTATTGGAGCCGGATCGGCGGCTGGCAGATCCGCAACATGGGCACGGTCGGCGGCAACATCGCCAACGGCTCGCCCATCGCCGACCTGCCGCCGGTGCTGATCGCGCTCGGCGCGGAACTGGTCCTGCGCAAGGGGAAGACCCGGCGGACCATGCCGCTGGAAGCCTATTTCCTGGATTACGGGCGTCAGGACCTGGCCCCCGGCGAGTTCGTGGAGGCGGTGCGCGTGCCGAGGCCGGCCGCGGACGCCCGGCTCGGCTTCCACAAGGTCTCCAAGCGCCGCGACGAGGATATTTCCTCGGTCTGCGCCGGTTTCATGGTTCGCATCGATAAAGGCCGGATAGAGGATGCCCGGCTCGCCTTCGGCGGCATGGCGGCAACGCCGAAACGCGCCGCGGGAGCCGAAGCCGCGCTGGTCGGCCGGGATTGGGGCGAGCCCGCCATGGACGCCGCCATGCAGGCGCTGGAACGGGATTTCACGCCGATTTCCGACTGGCGGGCGTCGAAGGAATACCGTGCGCTCGTCGCCCGGAACCTGCTGATGCGCTTCTATCTGGGCGAGGCGCGGACGGGTTCGCCATGACCGGCCCCGCACTGCGCGAACACATGCACCGGGCCCGCCGGCACGACTCCGCCGCAAGGCATGTCACGGGCCGCGCGACCTATGCCGACGACATCGTCGAGCCGGCCGGCGCGCTGCACGCCTGTCTTGGCCTTTCGACGGCCACCCATGCCGGCATAATGGAGATGGACCTGTCCGCCGTCCGCAGCGCGCCGGGCGTCGTCGGCGTGCTGACGGCCGCCGATGTTCCGGGCGACAACGATATCAGCCCTGTCGGCGCAGGCGACGACCCGATTTTCGCCGACGGCGCGGTTTCGTTCCACGGCCAGCCCCTGTTCGCGGTCGTCGCGGCAACCCGGGCGGAAGCGCGCAAGGCCGCGCAGCTGGCCCGGGTCGCCTATGACGAGCGGCCGGCCGTCATCGATGTGGACGAGGCGGTGGATACGGTTGCGGAGCCCCTGAAGCTGGAGAGGGGGGATGTCGAGGCCGCGCTTCGCGCCGCGCCGCGCCGCCTGCAAGGCACCATGAGGGTCGGCGGGCAGGACCACTTCTATCTGGAAAGCCATATCGCGCTTGCCTTTCCGGGCGAGGACGACGAGATCCGCGTCGTTTCCTCCACCCAGCATCCGAGCGAAGTGCAGCATGTCGTGGCCCATGTGCTCGGCGTTCCGTCGAGCGCGGTCACGGTCACGGTCCGGCGCATGGGCGGCGGGTTCGGCGGCAAGGAGTCCCAGTCCAACCTGTTCGCGGCCGTCGCCGCGATCGCGGCCCGGAAGTTCGATCGCGCCGTCAAGGTGCGCCCCGACCGGGACGACGACATGATCGCGACCGGCAAGCGCCACGATTTTCGCATCGACTACGATGTCGGGTTCGACGGCGAAGGGCGCATCCTGGCCGTGGACGGGGTGCTGACGGCCCGCTGCGGCTTTTCCGTGGACCTGTCGGGAGCGGTCTCCGACCGGGCGCTGTTCCATTCCGACAATGCCTATTTCTTCCCCGCCGTGCGCCTGCGCTCGCGGCCCATGCGCACCAACACCGTCTCCAACACGGCCTTCCGGGGTTTCGGGTCGCCGCAGGGCGTGATGGCCGCCGAGCGGATCGTCGAGGAGGTCGCATACAGCGTCGGCCGTCCCGCGCTCGATGTCCGCAAGGCCAATTTCTACGGCGGTCCCGGCAGGAACCTGACGCCGTACCACCAGCCGGTCGAGGACAACATCCTCCCGCGCCTGGTCGGCGAGATCGAGGAGCGCGCCGACTATGCGTCGCGCCGGCAGGCGGTGCTGGACTTCAATGCCGGGGGCGGCGTCCTGCGCCGGGGCATCGCGCTCACGCCGGTCAAGTTCGGCGTTTCGTTCACCGCCACCTGGATGAACCAGGCCGGCGCGCTCGTGCATGTCTATCGCGACGGCTCCATCCACCTCAACCACGGCGGCACGGAGATGGGGCAGGGGCTCTTCGTCAAGGTCGCCTCGGTGGTCGCCGACTGCTTCCAGGTGGACCTCGACCGGGTCCGGATCACGGCCACCAGCACCGGCAAGGTGCCGAACACCTCGGCGACCGCCGCCTCCACCGGCTCGGACCTGAACGGCATGGCGGCGTTCGAGGCGGCGGACACGATCAGGCGCCGCCTGGTGGCCTTCGCCGCCGACAACTGGAATGTCGAGCCCGGCCAGGTCGCCTTCGAAGCCGGTAGGGTCAGGATCGGCAATCAGGACATCGCCTTCGCCGATCTGGTCGAGGCGGCGTACATGGCGCGGGTCCAGCTTTCGGCCACCGGCTTCTACCGCACGCCGGAAATCCACTGGGACCGCGCCGCCGGGCGGGGACAACCCTTCTACTACTTCGCCTACAGCGCCGGCGCGACCGAGGTCGAGGTCGATACGCTGACCGGGGAATACCGCGTCCTCAGGGTCGATATCCTCCACGATGCGGGCCGGTCGCTCAATCCGGCCATCGACCTCGGCCAGGTCGAAGGCGGGTTCATCCAGGGCATGGGGTGGGTCACGACGGAAGAGCTCTGGTGGGACGATGAGGGACGGCTGCGCACGCATGCGCCGTCGACCTACAAGATACCGCTCGCCTCGGACTGTCCGCCCGCCTTCAACGTGCATCTCGCCGACTGGTCGCAAAACGCGAAGCCCACCATCGGCCGGTCCAAGGCCATCGGAGAGCCGCCCCTGCTGCTGTGCGCTTCCGTGGTCGAGGCCCTGTCGATGGCCGTCGCCAGCACGGCCGGCTACCGGCGCTGCCCGAGGCTGGATACCCCGGCGACGCCGGAGCGCCTGCTGCTGGCGATCGAGCGGCTGAAGCGGGAAGGAGCCGAATAGTGGACGCACTGCTTCCCGTTCTGGGCGAATGGCTCGAATTCGCCATCCGGTGGACGCATGTGACGACCGCCATCGTGTGGATCGGCACCTCGTTCTACTTCATCGCGCTCGACCTCGGCCTTCGCCGCCACCAGGGCCTGCCCGAAGGGGTGACCGGGGAGGAGTGGCAGGTGCATGGCGGCGGCTTCTACCATGTCCGCAAATACATGGTCGCTCCGCCGGAACTGCCGGAGCACCTGACCTGGTTCAAGTGGGAGAGCTACGCCACCTGGGTTTCGGGCTTCGCGCTCCTGTGCGTGCTCTACTACGCCCACCCGGAGTTCTACCTCGTCGACAACGAGGTCATGGAACTGTCGAACGAGGCGGCGATCGCCATCTCCGTCGCCTCCATCATCGTCGGCTGGTTCGCCTACGACCTGATCTGCAAGAGCCGGTTCGGAGACGACAATACGCGGCTGATGCTGTTCCTGTATGTCGTCCTGGTCGCCATGGCCTGGGGGTTCTTCCAGGTCTTTTCCGGGCGGGCCGCCTTCGTGCATCTGGGGTCGATCACGGCGACGATCATGAGCGCGAACGTGTTCCTGGTCATCATTCCGAACCAGCGGATCGTGACCGCCGACCTCAAGGCGGGACGGCGCCCGGACCCGAAATACGGCAGGATCGCCAACCAGCGTTCGACGCATAACAACTACCTGACGCTGCCCGTCATTTTCCTGATGCTGTCGAACCACTATCCGCTGGCCTTCGCCACGGAATACAGCTGGGTCATCGCGTCGCTGATTTTCCTGATGGGCGTGGTGATCCGCGTCTATTTCAACCGCCTGCATGCGAGACAGGGGCATACGGTCTGGCCCTGGATCGCGGCGGCGGCGCTGTTCCTTGTCATCGTCTGGCTCTCGACCATGCCGGCGGTGCTCACCGGCTCCGGCAACGGCGCGGCGGCGCTGACGCCGGCGGAACGCCGGCTGGCCGCATCCCCCCATTTCGAAGCCGTGCAGGAAACCGTCCTCGCGCGCTGTCTCGTCTGCCACGCGGAGGAACCGGTCTGGGAAGGGGTCCGCCGCCCGCCGAAAGGCATTGTGCTGGAAACCGATGAGCAGCTCCTGCGGAACGCCCGCCTCATCTATCTGCAGGCCGGGCTGTCGCGCGCGATGCCGCCGGGCAACCTTGCCTGGATGGAAGACGAGGAGCGCCGTTCGATCGTCGCCTGGTACCGGGACCGGCAGGAGTAATACCGGCGGCATCGCGCGCGGTGGCCCGGCCTGTTCCGGCGATGGCCGTTGGCCTATTCTGGGCGAAGAGAGCGCGGTTCCCGCCAATCCACTGCAGAAAGCCGGGACATGGCCGACTTCATCCCCGCAATGAGTCCGTTTTCGGTATTCGTCGTCGTCGTGCTGGTGTTTGCCGTGGCGCTCGTCTTCATGGGCGTGAAGACGGTGCCGCAGGGCTTCGAGTTCACGGTGGAGCGGTTCGGGCGCTACACGCGCACGCTTGCGCCGGGCCTGCACCTGATCGTGCCGATCATCGACCGCATCGGCCAGCGCCAGAACGTGATGGAGCAGGTGACCGACGTGCCGTCGCAGGAGATCATCACCCGCGACAATGCGATGGTGACGGTTGACGGGGTGGTGTTCTTCCAGATCCTCGACCCGGTGAAGGCGTCCTACGAGGTGCGCCGCCTCGAAATCTCGATCCTCAACCTGACGATGACCAACATCCGGACCGTCATGGGCTCCATGGACTTGGACGAGCTGCTGTCGCAGCGCGACAAGATCAACGCCGAGCTGCTGAAGGTCGTGGACGAAGCGACCGCGCCCTGGGGCGTCAAGATCACCCGCATCGAGATCAAGGACATCACGCCGCCCGCCCAATTGGTGGACGCCATGGCCCGGCAGATGAAGGCCGAGCGGGAAAAGCGCGCGGTCATCCTGGAGGCGGAGGGTGTCCGGCAGGCGGAAATCCTGCGCGCCGAGGGGCAGAAGCAGGCGGCGATCCTCGATGCGGAAGGCCGGCGCGAAGCCGCATTCCGGGACGCCGAAGCGCGCGAACGCGAGGCCGAGGCGGAAGCGCGCGCCACCGAAATGGTCTCGAAGGCCATCGGGGAGGGCAATGTCCAGGCAATCAACTATTTCGTCGCCCAGAAATACGTCACCGCGCTCGAGGGCATTGCCAGCGCCCGCAACCAGAAGGTCGTGCTGATGCCGCTGGAGGCGTCCGGCGTCATCGGGGCGCTGGCCGGCCTGACCGAGATCGCGCGGGAAGCGTTCGGCGGCGACGGGGAGTCCGCGCCGCCGGCCGCCGGCCGCCGCCGGGGTTCGGTGCCGCCGGCCGGCGGCGGCGCCTGAGGCCGCAGCGATGGAAACCTTCTCGCTCGGCGACATTTCCTACTGGCACTGGCTCGCCTTCGGCGTCCTGCTGATGCTGGTGGAAATTCTGGTTCCTGGCGTGGTCTTCCTCTGGCTCGGGATCGCCGGCGTCCTGACCGGCCTGCTCCTCGCCGTCATGCCCGGCCTCGACTGGCAGGTCCAGCTGGTGGTGTTCGCGGTGCTGTCGGTGGCGGCGGTTTTCTTCGGGCGCCGTTTCGTGGCGTCCCGGCAGGACCCGACCGACCACCCGACCCTGAACCGGCGTGGCCGGAGCATGGTGGGAACGCGGTGCACGCTCACGGATGCAACGGCCAACGGACGCGGCAGGGTGAGAGTGGGCGACACGATGTGGGCCCTGCGTCTGGAGGCGCTGGACAGCGATCTTCCTGCGGGGGCGGAAGTGACCGTCGTGGAAGTGGACGGCGTGACGCTCGTCATGCGCGAAGTCCCCGAGGGGGCCGCCTCGGAGGAGGCCGTTTTCGACCCGGAGGAATCGGGTTCCGATTAGCTGGAGCAGGTGCGAAGCGGCGTATCGGACGCCTGTAATTATCCTGCCAATCCAACGGATTGTAAGAAAATTGCCCGACATTTTCATTTTTTGTTCCAGAAAAAGCTTGACTTCTGGCGAAATGGAGTAGAATAGGCATGAGAGAAAGGCGGCTTCCGGGACCGCCTTTCCGCTTTTCTGCAGAAAGTATGGCTGGGGCGCCGCAAACGCCCCGGCGTGAGCGGACGGGAGGGGTGCGCCCTCTGCCCGGCCGCCGCTCTGCGCGCGGGCGCGCGGGCAATCACGCGCGCGAACCGCGCCGCCGCGATACGCCCGCCCGCACCGGCGCAGGCGCGCCCGCGATTACGCGCGAAACAGGGACCGCCCGTCCCGCCCTTTGGCCTGAAGGAGATGGCATGAATGACCGCAACCGACCCCCAACCCCGACCGGCGGTGACGTTGGCCGCAAGGCCCGCCCCCGCCGTCCCGCGCACGCGGGCGCACAGGCGCCGCCGCGAAACGCGCACGCATTATGCGCGGGGGAGGCATGCTCCTCCGGCAACGGGGCGTCCGGGACCATGGACCGACAAGGAGGGTGCAATGCCTTGCAAACGACCGGGCGGAGGCCGGCCCCATGACAAAACATGACATCCCATGACATATCCTGACACTTCGAGCGCCAGGCTAACTGGTGTGGGGGTAGCGGGTGAAAGTCCTGCGGAACGAAGGAGTAGCCGACCGCGTTTCCACCGCGAGCCGTGCGTTACCGGTCGTGAGGCCGGTGACGAAGCGTCGGTAGCGGCGCA
>JAJDYL010000055.1 GCA_022825195.1 Alphaproteobacteria bacterium | reverse complement strand
AGCGAGGACGAGTGCCACTGGGGCGAACGGAAATATGTCGGCAAGCTCAACACGCCCGAATACCGGGCATGGGAAGAGAGGCAGCGCCGCCGCGAAGCACGCGCGCATAATGCGCGGGAGGGGGAGGAAGCCGAAGCCAGGGCCGCACGGGCCCGCGGAGGCGGGGACGGCAGGCAGGAGCATGACAGACCATGACATTTCCGCAGGGCCGCATGACATTTCATGACATTCCGGCAGAGGTCCCGCCCGCCGCCTCGCGCACGCGGGCGCCCACGCGCCGCCGCGAACCGCGCGCGCATTATGTGCGGGAGAGGCGTTCCTCCGGCAACGGGGCGTCCGGGACCATGGACGGACAAGGAGGGTGCGATGCCTTGCGGACGGCTCCCGGAACGGCGCAAACGACCGGGGCCACTCCAGCCTCATGACAAAACATGACACTTCATGACATCCCCGCAGGGGTTCCTTGATACGCGGCGGTCGCCCCGGCCCTGGCGGCGCGCGCCGCAGGTGCGTCAGCAGGCATACCGGACGCAAACCGGGACGAGGCGTGTGCATGCGGCAGGCTTGGCGGGACGGTGCGATTTTTCGCCGAGATGCGATTTTCGGCTTCCGCCGCGCGCCCGAACGGAGGATGATGCGCGCGGCTGGACAAGGACCCGCAACGGGCCGGTACGTCCCGGCGCGGGCCCTGCAAGGTTGATTTGCGATGCGCGGCGTCAAGGCGTTGCGCACAGGTCCACAGAACGGGAGAACGAAACCCATGATGTTACGCTGTCTTCGCCTTCCTCGACTGCACCGCTCCGGCATGGCGCTCTTCTCGGCCGCCGCACTGGCACTCTCGGCCCATGCCGCGGCCGCGGAAACCGCCATCAAATTCGCGCTCGACTGGAAATTCGAGGGTCCTTCGGCGCCCTATTTCGTCGCCATAGACAATGGCTACTACGCCGATGAGGGCCTCGATGTCACCATCGACTCCGGCCCCGGATCGGTGAAGGGCATCACCCGCATCGCGGCGGGCACCTATCCCATCGGCTTCATGGACATCAACTCGCTCGCCAAGTTCCTGGACCAGAATCCGGGCGCTCCGGTGACCGCCGTGCTGATGGTCTATAACCGCCCGCCCTTCGCCATCGTCTCAACGACGGAACGCGGCGTGCTCAAGCCCAAAGACCTCGAAGGCCGCATCCTCGGCGCGCCGGCGCCGGACGGGGCCTATGCCCAGTGGAAAGCCTTCGTGAAGGAAAACGGCATCGACGCCTCCAAGGTGCAGATCGAGAATGTCGGGTTCCCGGTGCGCGAACCGATGCTGGCGCGCGGTGAGGTCGATGCCATCACCGGCTATTCCTTCTCGTCCCATTTCAACCTGATCCGCAACGGCGTCGCGCCCGAGGACGTAAAGGTCATGATGATGGCCGATTACGGGCTGAAGCTCTACGGCAACGCGATCATGGTCAACACGGACTACGCCAAGGCCAACCCGGAGGTCGTCAAGGGCTTCGTCGCCGCGACAATCAGGGGCGTACAGGCTGCCGTCGCGGACCCCGAAACCGCGATCAAGTCCGTGATGGAGCGCAACGAGATCGCGGACGAGGCGCTTGAGCTCGCGCGGCTCAAGATGGCGATCCGCGACAATATCGTGACCGACGAGGTGAAGGCGAACGGCTTTGGCGGGGTGGACGCGGAGAGGCTGGCCACGTCGCTCGACCAGATCGGCGTCACCTACGAGTTCACCAACCGGCCGGAGCCGTCCGCGGTATTCGACTCGTCCTATCTGCCGCCCGCGGCGGACCGCCAGCTCTAGCGCACCCGCGGCGCCCGCAGGGGGAGGACGCGCCATCGTCGTCATCGAGGACGTGACCCTCACCTATGCGGGCGCCTCCGGCGGCGGCGTCACCGCCGTCCGGGGCCTAGACCTGAATGTCGAGCGCGGTGCGTTCGCCGCCGTGGTCGGCCCTTCGGGCTGCGGGAAGTCCACGCTGATGAAACTGGCCACCGGCCTCGTGCGGCCGACGGCGGGCCGTATCGCGGTGGACGAAGCCATGGTCGAGGGACCGGTCAAGATCGCCGGCATGGCCTTCCAGAACGCGAACCTGCTGCCCTGGCGGACCATCCGGGACAATGTCCTGCTGCCGCTGGAAATCGTGGAACCGCACCGCCGGCGTTTCCGCAGGAACAAGGCGGAATATGCCGAGCGCGCGGACAGGCTGCTGGCGCTGGTCGGCCTTGACGGTTTCGCCGAGCGCTTTCCCTGGGAACTTTCCGGCGGCATGCAGCAGCGCACCTCGCTCTGCCGCGCGCTCATCCACGAGCCCGCCCTCCTGATGCTGGACGAGCCGTTCGCGGCTCTCGACGCCTTCACCCGCGAGGAGCTCTGGTGCGTGCTGCGCGACCTCTGGGCGCGGATCGGTTTCACCGTCGTACTTGTGACCCACGATCTGCGCGAAGCCGCGTTCCTCGCCGACACGGTCCATGTCATGAGCGCGCGGCCGGGCCGGATCGTGGCGTCGCGCGCCATCGACCTGCCGCGGCCGCGCGAGCTCGACGTCTGCTTCGAGCCCGAGTTCGTGGATATCGTGCACGACCTGCGCAGCCGCATCTCCGAGGTCCGGCAATGACGCCGGCGTCGTTCCTCGAACGGACGGCCCCGTTCGCGTTCACGCTCGGCCTGTTCGTCTTCTGGGAGGCGGTCTGCCAACTCTTCGGCGTCAATCCGATTATCCTGCCTGCGCCGTCCGCCATCGTCGAAGCCACGGTGACGCACTGGAAGCCGCTGCTCCGGCATTCGGCGGCGACCATGTGGACGACGCTTGCCGGGTTCGCGATCGCGGTCGCTTTCGGCGTCGTGCTGGGCATGATCGTCGGCTGGTCGCGGGCGATCTACCGGGGGCTCTACCCGGTGATGGTCGGCTTCAATTCCATCCCCAAGGTCGCCGTCGTGCCGATCCTCGTCATCTGGTTCGGCATCGGCGAAATCCCGGCGATCCTGACCGCCTTCCTGATCTCCTTCTTCCCGATCGTGGTGAATGTCGCGACCGGCCTCGCCACCACGGAGCCCGAACTGGAGGATGTGCTGAGGGCGCTGGGCGCGCGCAAGCTCGACATCATCCTCAAGGTCGGCATCCCCCGCGCCCAGCCCTATTTCTACGGTTCGCTGAAGGTTGCGATCACGCTTGCCTTCGTCGGGTCGGTCGTCTCGGAGACGATCGCCGCGAATTCCGGCATCGGCTATCTGATGAGCGTCGCGGGCACGAACTTCCAGATGCCGCTCGTCTTCGCCGGGCTGATCGCGCTCGCCATCGAGGGCATCGCCATGTATGCGCTGTTCGCCTTCATCGAGATGCGCACCACCCGCTGGGCCTTCCGCTCCTCCTTCGCCGCCGGCGGCTGAGAGCGCATCCGAAGGCCGGACACGGCGGACACAGGCCGTTTTCCTCTCGACAAGGCCGGCTCTCAAGCCCACATTGCGGGCCATGTACACGCAGGGGCTCAATCAGGCCGTCGAGGACAGCGGACCCGAGGATGCGGAACTGCTGGCCCGCTTCCAGGCGAAGATCGACCGCGAGGAGAAGATCGAGCCGAACGACTGGATGCCCGAGGCCTACCGGCAGACGCTGATCCGCCAGATCAGCCAGCACGCCCATTCCGAGATCGTCGGCATGCTGCCGGAGGGCAACTGGCTGACGCGCGCGCCGAGCCTGCGCCGCAAGGCGATCCTGCTCGCCAAGGTGCAGGACGAGGGCGGGCACGGGCTCTACCTCTATGCCGCGGCCGAGACGCTCGGCATTTCCCGGGCGGAGATGGTGGACCGCCTGCTGGAAGGCCGGGCGCGCTACTCCTCGATCTTCAACTACCCGACGATTACCTGGGCGGATATCGGCGCGGTCGGCTGGCTGGTGGACGGGGCGGCGATTATGAACCAGATCCCGCTCTGCCGCTGCTCATACGGCCCCTATGCGCGCGCGATGATCCGCATCTGCAAGGAGGAGAGCTTCCACCAGCGCCAGGGCTACGAGGCCATTTCCCGCCTCGCGAAGGGAACGGCGGCGCAGAAGCGCATGGCGCAGGACGCGCTCGACCGCTGGTGGTGGCCGTCGCTGATGATGTTCGGCCCTTCGGACGCCGACTCGCCGCATACCGGGCGGTCCATGCGCTGGAAGATCAAGCGCTTCACCAATGACGAGCTGCGCCAGAAATTCGTGGACGCGACGGTGCCGCAGGCGCGCCTGATCGGCCTCGAGCCGCCGGACCCCGAACTCCGCTACGATGAGGAAAGCGGCCACTGGCATTTCGGCGAGATCGACTGGACCGAGTTCAACGAAGTGCTGGCGGGCAACGGGCCGTGCAACCGGGAGCGGATGGCCGCGCGCCGCAAGGCCCATGCCGACGGCGCCTGGGTGCGGGAGGCAGCAACCGCCCACGCGCGCAAGAAGCAGTCGCGCATGGCCATGGCGGCAGCAGCGGAATAGCCCCGGCGGGCGGAACGCATGTCGGAACACGGTGAGAGAAGCGGGAACGAGCGGGACTGGCCGCTCTTCGAGGTGTTCATCCGCGCCCGCACCGGGCTGCACCACCGCCATTGCGGCTCGTTGCACGCGGCCGACCCCGAAATGGCGCTCGCTCGGGCCCGCGACGTCTATACAAGGCGCGGCGAGGGCACGAGTATCTGGGTCGTCCCGTCGGACCGCATCCACGCCTCAGACCCTGCCGACAAGGACATGCTGTTCGAGCCGGCTATGTCGAAGATCTACCGCCATCCGAGCTTCTACGACCTCCCCGACGACGTCGAGAACATGTAGATGGCCGACGCGCTGACCGCCGCCTACGCGCTGCGCCTCGGCGACGACGCGCTCATCCTGAGCCACCGCCTCTCCGAATGGGTCGGGCACGGCCCGGAACTGGAAGAGGATATCGCGCTCGCCAACACCTCCCTTGACCTGCTGGGGCAGGCGCGGCTGCTGCTCGCCTGTGCCGGCGAGCGGGAAGGCAAGGGTCGGGACGAGGACGCGCTCGCCTACGGGCGGGACGTGCTGGATTTCTCCAACCTGCTGCTAGTCGAGCAGCCGAACGGCGATTTCGCGCAGACCATGGTGCGCCAGTTCCTGTTCGACGCCTATGCGGTCGAGCTCTGGCCCCGGCTTTCGGCCTCCCGCGACGAGGCGCTGGCGGGGGTTGCCGGCAAGGCGGCGAAGGAAGCTGCATACCATGTCGAGCAGAGTGCTGCCTGGGTGGTCCGCATGGGCGACGGCACGGAGGAAAGCCATGCCCGCGCCCAGTCCGGGCTCAATCTGCTCTGGCCCTATGCCGGCGAGATCTTCGAGGCCGACGAGGTGGAAGCGGCCCTGGCGGAGAAGGGCATCGCGGTAGCGCCGTCTGCGCTGCGCGAACACTGGCAGGCGCGGGTCGAGCCGGTGCTGGAGGAAGCAGGGCTCGCGCCGCCGGAAGGCGCCGGGGTCCGCAAGGGGGGCCGGCAGGGCCGGCACAGCGAGCATCTGGGGCATCTGCTGGCGGAGTTCCAGTTCATGCAGCGCGCCTATCCGGGAGCGGAATGGTGAACCGCGCGGAGAAAGCACGCCGTCTGGCGGAAGCGGTGCTGGACCCTGAAATCCCGGTGCTGACAGCGGGTGATCTCGGGATTGTCCGCGAGGTGGAGGAGGATGGCGGCAGGCTGGTCGTGCGGCTGACGCCCACCTATAGCGGCTGCCCGGCAAGCGAGGCGATCCGTCGCGATGTCGAGGCGGCGCTCACTGCGGGCGGATTCGTCGACGCCGTCGTCGAGACCTGTCTCGCGCCCGCCTGGACGACCGACTGGATGTCGGAGGACGGCAAGGCCAAGCTCGCTGCCTACGGTATCGCCCCGCCCGCACGCGGGCCGGTTTCCTGCCCGCATTGCGGCGGCGCCGCCGTGGAGGAGCTCAGCCGGTTCGGCTCCACGCCCTGCAAGGCGCTCTGGCGCTGCCTCGGCTGCCGCGAGCCGTTCGAGCGCTTCAAGTGCCTGTAAGGCCGCGTTTCCACGACCTGATCGTCGCGGAGGTCCGCCGGGAGACGGCCGGCTGCGTTTCCATCGCATTCGCGGTGCCGCGGGCGCTGGCCGAGGCATATCGTTTCGTTCAGGGCCAATTCCTGACGCTCCGCCGGGATTTCGACGGGGAAGAGACAAGGCGGTCCTATTCGATCTGCTCGGGCCAAGACGAGGGCGAACTGCGTATCGCCGTGAAGGAAGTGCCGGACGGGCGCTTCTCCGGCTGGATCAACAACCAGCTCAAGGCCGGAGACACGCTCTCGGTCATGACACCCGACGGCCGCTTCCACCACCCTCTCGAGCCGGGCGGCAGGGGCCGCTATGCGCTGTTCGCGGCGGGCAGCGGCATTACCCCGGTCATGTCCGTCGCACGCACGCTGCTCGCCTCGGAGCCGGAGAGCGAGGTGCTGCTGTTCTACGGCAACCGGACCGCTGCGGACGTGATTTTCCGGGACGCGCTCGACGACCTGAAGAGCCGCCATCTCGGCCGCTTCTCAGTGCTCCATGTCCTCTCCGGCGAGGACCAGGAGGTGCCGATTTGCCAGGGCCGCCTCGACGCGGCGAAGACTGCAGCGCTCATGGAGGCGTTCGGCCCGGCGGGGACATTCGACGAAGCGCTGATCTGCGGGCCGGGCGATATGGCCGAGACCGTGTCGAACGCGCTCGCCCTGGCGGGTATGACCTCCTCCCGCATCCGCACCGAGCGTTTCACCGGCAATCCGGGCCAGGTCATCGCGCCCCAGTCGGTTGCGGAAGAGGAACAGGCCGCAGGCGCGGCTGAGATCACTGTCGTGCTGGACGGTGCCCGGCGCCGTTTCGAGATGGGTTTCGATGGCGAGCGCATCATCGACGCCGGGCGCCGCAACGGTCTCGACCTGCCCTTTTCCTGCAAGGGCGGCATGTGCTGCACCTGCCGAGCCCGGCTCGTCTCGGGCCGCGTCGATATGGTGCAGAATTATTCGCTGGAGCCGTGGGAACTGGAGGCCGGCTTCGTGCTCACCTGCCAGTCTCGCCCCCTGACCCGCAAGGTCCTGCTCGACTACGACGCGCTTTGATGCGGCAGGCCGGACCGCGCAGGCATTTTGCAGGCCTCGGCACCGGAACAAGGAGACAAGAGTCTCGTTGACACAAAGGATTCAGCTAGCCCATTCTGTGAAGAAATTGACGGGATGGGAGTGCTTGGCGTGCTTGGAGATATTGGAGACAGAAGAGGTTCCGGAATATCCGCGTTCGCGCTTGCCTTGGGCGCCGCCGTTCTTGTCGCCGGCTGCCAGACGACCGGCGTCCAGAATGTAGCCGGCACCCCGACGAACTATCAGGACACACGCACGGCCGGACTGGTTCGCGGCACCGGCATCGAATCCCAGGACATCAAGAGCATGGTGGACAAGATGGTCCGGCACATGCTCGCCAATCCCACGCTGGCAGGCGCGGCCGAACCGCCCAGGGTGATCGTGGACTCGGCGTATTTCGAGAATCAGAGTTCACAGAGAATCGACAAGGACGTGCTTACCGACCGCCTTGCGACGCAACTCCAGATCTCCGCAAACGGGCGCATCCTGTTCGTGAACCGCGAACGCGCGGACATGGTCGAAAAGGAACGCGCGCTCAAGCGGGCGGGCAAGACCGACACCGGCACGGTCGGTCTGACGCAGGCCGTCGCCGGCGCCGATTATCGGCTGAGCGGCCGCATCACCTCGCTCGACCAGCGAACCCGGAGCGGAGTGCAGCAACGCTACATGAACATCGTGTTCCGCATGACGGACCTGGAGAACGGCATCACGGTCTGGGCGAACCAGTACGATTTCAAGAAAGCGGGACAGGACGACGTCGTTTACCGCTAGGCCCTCGGCCTGACGATTGGATCGAACACCAACAGAGTAGGGACAATAGTGATTAGAAGCATGACGGCGGCGACCGCCGCGATTTTGGCTCTCGGGGGTTGCATGGAGACCACATCGCAAGTCGACCCCAAGGCTGTGCAGGCCTATCTGGCCGACAAGCCGGCCGAAACGCACAAGCTGTATTCGAAGGTGGTTACGGAGGGTGAGGGGAACCGGGTGCTGAACCTGATGCGCGCCGGCCTTGCTTCGATGGAGCTCGGGCATAACGAACTCGCAGCGAAATCGTTCGACGATGCCCTGCTGACCATCGAGACGGTTTACGCCGACGACGAGAGGGCGAAAGAGGCACGGAGCACCTTCACCCCCGAAGATCGCAAGGTCTTCCGGGGCGAGCCCTACGAGCGCGCCATGGCGTTCTACTATCGCGGCGTCCTCTATCTCTCGGAAGGGGATTACGAGAATGCCCGCGCCAGCTTCAAGTCAGGAATATTGCAGGACTCGATGGCGGAGCAGGAAGAATTCCGCGAGGACTTCGCGCTGCTGGACTTCCTGACGGGCTGGGCATCGCAGTGCAACGGCGATGCAAGCCTGGCTGCCGAGGATTATGCCAGGGCAAAGCAGTATAACCCGGAGGCCATGATACCCGGAGCCGGCCACAACCTCCTGGTCCTCGCCGATCTGGGCTATGCGCCGGTCAAGTATGGCGACGGCGACTACAAAGAACTGTTGAAGGTTAAGAAGAACGCCAGGAGCTACTCGCCGAACCGGTCCTTCGGCCTCGACGGTTCGGCGCAGTCCCTCGCGAACGAGGAGAGTGTTCTCCGACAGGCCACCACCCGTGGCGGACGCGAGATAGACTTCGTCCTGGAAGGCAAGGCGCATTTCAAGGAAGGCGCGGAGGAGACGGCCCAGGCCGGGGCCGCCGTCGCACAGGCCGGCATGGCTGTCGGTATGGCAGGCCTGGCCAGCGGTAATGAAGACATGGCAAGGATGGGCGGCGGCATGGCGGCTGTGGGTGGCCTGGTTTCCATATTCGCGTCGGCTGCCGCCGAAGCCGCAAAACCCGAGGCCGATACGCGACAGTGGGACAATTTGCCGGAGTCGGTCTACTACGGCACCTATCAGACCGTTGCAGGCGAAGGCGGGCCGAGTGTCGAGGGCTTGCCGGGTGGACGGGTCCACCTGGGCGGCGACGAACGCTGCCAGGTGGCTTGGACGCGCCATCCGACAACATCCCTTTAAAGCGGAGTCGGGACTGGAGAATCTGGATCGTCCAAAGAAGCAGGATATCCGGGCGCCGGGCTGCGGCCCCTGGAGAGGAGATGGAAGCGGAACCCCGCCAAAATCTCGCCCGAGCGGCACCTCTCGGCCCCGGGTCCGGCCATCGTTCGAGGGGGCTGTCGAAGTGAAGACCGTCAGGCTTGCCATTTCGACTCTTGCAGCCGTCATCTTGCTCGGCGGCTGCATGGCGACGACGAGCGAACCGCAGGCAGACCGGAAGGCGGTCCAGGCATATTTGAGCGACAAGCCGCAGGAGACGCGCGGGCTGTTCGCGAGAGTGGTTGCGGAGGGTGAACGCAACCGGGTGCTGAACCTGATGCGCGCCGGCCTGGCCTCGATGGAGCTGGGGCACAACGAGCTCGCGGCGAAGTCGTTCGACGAGGCGCTGCTCACCATCGAGACGGTTTACGCCGGCGACAAGAAGGCGGAACGGGCGCGCAGCACCTTCACGGCCGAAGACCGCAAGACGTTCCGTGGCGAGCCCTATGAGCGCGCCATGGCGTTCTACTATCGCGGCATCCTTTATCTCATGGAGGGAGACTACGAGAACGCCCGCGCCAGCTTCCGGTCCGGGGGACTGCAGGACACCTTGGCGGAGCAGGAGAAATACCGCCAAGACTTCGCGCTTCTCGAGTTTCTGGAGGGCTGGGCCTCGCAGTGCAACGGCGATACCAGCCTGGCAGCGGAAGCTTATGCGCTGGCGAAGGAGCATAACCCGAAGGTCGCGCTTCCCGAGGCGGATCACAATCTGCTGGTGCTCGCCGACCTCGGCCATGCCCCCGTCAAATTTGCCGAGGGTGACTATGTCGAACTGCTGAAGATCAAGGCGAGCGGCAAGAGCTACAACATCGATACGACCTTCCGGCTGAACGACTTGCTTGCAACGCTTCCCAACCAGGAGAGCGTTGTCTGGCAGGCACAGACGCGGGGCGGGCGGGAGTTCGATGCGATCCTCGAAGGCAAGGCGAAGTTCAAGGAAGGCGCCCAGCAGGTGGCCCAGGCGGGCGCGGCCGTCGCTCAGACCGGCGTTGGCGTCGGCATGGCGGGCCTCTCCAGCGGCAATCGGGACATGGCCGGAGTGGGGGCTGGCATGACAGCCGTCGGCGGCTTTGTCACCCTGATCTCGGGAGCCGTAGCGCAGGCGACGAAGCCGGAAGCGGACATCAGGCAATGGGACAACCTGCCGGAGACGGCCATTTACGGCACCTATCGTGTGGAACCGGACGCCGCCCCTGCCGTCATCGGGCAATTGCCGGGTACACTGCGCCAAGGTGGCGATACTCGTTGCAGGATCGCCTGGACGCGCCATCCCGCAACAGACATGAACGACGCGCATGCGACCGTTGCAGGGAAGGCATTCTCCGGAACGATCGACTATGGAAAGGACGGCATACACCCATACAAATTATCTTTCTCTCCCGGAGGCGAGGTGGTGGCGACCTGGGGAAGCGGCTTCTTTTCCAGCGGCTCTCTTTCCGGCAGATGGGTTGCGCACGGCGATGTCGTGCAGGTCAAGTATTCCCAGTCGCCCAACATAGATGCAACGAACCTGCTGACAATCGACGGCACAGCACTATCTGGAAAACACAAGAACCGTAACGGGTTTGCCGGCCGCGTCGACCATGCGATCGTGCGCCTCCAACAGGAAAAGAAGGGAGCTTGAGTTGAACGGAAAGAGCACTTTTGGAACACTCGTTCCCGTCGTCGCGCTGCTGGCGTTTGCCCTTGCCGGCTGCCAGCATGCGCGGGTGGCGCCGGCGCCGCAATGCGACTTCCGCGCGATCAAGGCGAAAGCGCCGGCCCAGGGCCCGGTCCTGGTGCCGCTGGTGCCCGGCTCGGCGGAGGCCATGCCCCTCAACGCCGTCAACATCATGGACGCCGCGATCACCAACAAGATCGTGGTGCAATCGACCAATGCGCGCCGGGAAGCCAACGGAGACGTATCGGTGTTTGCGCGCCTGCTGAACTGCACCGACTTCGCCCTGCAGCTCGAAGCCCGCACCCACTTCCTCGACGGCGCGCAGATCGATGCCGAACCTGTGACGGCATGGACCCGGCTGCATGCCACGGCGCATGGCTTCGTGGCTTACACGACGCGCTCGACGGCGGGTCCGGCGGTCGAAAGCTACCTGATCGAGGTGCGGGAGGGACGATGATGGCTCGTCGGCAAATAGCAGCGGCGGTCGTCGTCGCCCTGGCCGCGTTCGCGGTTGAAGCGGCGGTCGCCGACTCGACGCGCCCGGCTTACCGCGGGCAACAGGGGCAGACGCTCTACCGGCAGGGCCAGCCTCCCGTCCTGACCCCCGCGCCGGCGCCTGCGGCGCCGGCCGTGGTGGAAGTGCCCTCGCCGCAGGTGCGGGACGCCTTCCGGACCGCCTACAGGCGCGTCGGCTCGCCCCGCCTGGCCGTATTCTGGAACCGGGTGTTCAGCGACGGGCTGCGCGACATGCAGGCCGGCAACCGCATCGTCATCGACGCGACGAGCGCGAGAGCTTCGGGCGGCGCGGACAAGACCTATTCGGAGCGGCAGTCGGACCGCATCGTCGTCAGGGCCGAGAGCCGCACCGACAGCGGCGCCCGCATTTCGCCCGTCACCGAGATCGGAGAGTTCCGTTTCCAGGCCGGCTACCTGCAGCCGCTCATCCGGGCGGGCGCCAACGTCATCGACCGCGCCGCCATCATGCGGATTACCGATGCCGACCGGCGCCTGAGGGACTCCGCCGTCCCGATCGACGATCGCCAGCTGATCGAAACCGCCGCGCTGAAGGACCATGCGGACCTCCTGATCCAGATCGCCCTGTCTCCCTCGGCCGAATCGAGGACGGGCGCTTTCTTCCACGTAACCGTCCTGGAGGTGGAGACCGGCCGCATCCGTGCGAGCTTCTTCCACGACGGGACCTTCCCGGAACCCCCGGCCGAAAAGGTCTGGAAGGCGGTGCGGGGAGGGTATATTCAGGTTACCGAGAAACCGAAGAACGCCGGGCCGAAGATCGATCTCGAACGAATGGGACGCATCCTTTCCGAGGAGACGATGATCGCCCTGGCGGGATTCTAGAAGTCGAGGAGGCGAACCGATGCTGAAATATCCGGTTGCCGCGGCTCTCGCCGCCCTGCTGCTCGGCGGCTGCATGGCCGACAATCCCGGCCCGCGCCAGGGTGTCGGCGCGCTGACCGGAGCCGTGGGCGGGGCGTTTCTCGGCAACAAGGTCGGCCAGGGGCGCGGGCGCGTCCTGGCGACGGCGGCCGGGACCATCGCAGGAGCGGCCATCGGCTCCGATATCGGCCGAAGCCTGGACCGCGCAAACGCCGCATATGTCGGTAGCCCTCCCGTGGGGCACAGCCAGCAGACGCCGGTTCCCGGGTTCGCGCATCCGTCGCGTCAGGGCGGCGCACGATATTACCGCCAGGCCGCCGCGCCCCACGCCGGTACGGCGATCCGCGATGCGCAGGACTGCCGCGCGCTGGACGAGGGCAGTCTCCGGCCCAGCTTTGCGTGCCGCAACAGCCTCGGGCAGTGGTTCATCCTGCAATAGGCCGGCCCGCCGCCCGACACTCTCCGGCGCCGGACCGGCTTCGCGGTCCCTTCAGCCGAAGACGGCCATGACCTCCTCGAAGGCCTTCATCTGGCCGCCGGCCGCCGACGACGGGACCAGGACCGGCGTGCGGACGCCGGCCGCGCGCAACTCCTCCACGCCTTCGCGAATCCGGGCCGGCGGACCGAACAGCGTCACATCCGCGAGCCAGCGGTCGGAGAGGCAGGCCGCGACCGCCGCATCGCCTTCCGGCATGGCGCGTTCCACCGCCTCCATCTCGTCCCGGTAGCCGGCGTCCTTCCAGTAGCTCCGGTAATAGGGAAGCTGGGCGTAGCGCGTCAGCGTCCTGCGGTTGACCGCCTTCGCCGCCTCCAGATCGTCCGAGACGCAGGTGGGCGTCATGCAGGCGACTTCGAACCCGGCATCCCCGCGCTTTTCCGCCGGCAGCGCCTTCAGGGAAGCCGGGATGTGGCTGCGCGCGGCATTGGCGAAGACGATGCCGTCCGCGATCTCGCCGGCGAGCGCGATCATCCGCGGGCGCATCGCCGCCAGCACCACCGGCGGCAGCCCGCCCGTGCGCGGCACACCCCGGATTTCCTCGACGAAGGCGCGGGTATCGCCGAGCGGCTTGCCGGGGCTGATCCCCATGCGCTCGTGCGTCGGCTGGTGCGACACGCCGATGCCGAAGCGGAACCGCCCGCCCGAGACCTCGTGGATGAACGCCGCCGCCTGCGCGAACTCCTCCGCCTGCTGGAAATAGATCGGCGCGATCGAGGTGGCGAAGACCGCGCGCTCCGTCACATGCGCCAGCGCATGGCAGAGCCCGAGGCCGCTGAACGGGCTCGGCACCCACATGCCGGCGAACCCCTGCCGTGCGATCTCGCGCGCGAGATCGAGGGTTGCGAGGCGGCGGCCGGGGACGGCCGTGAGGCTGAGGGCAGGCAAGTCCATGGGGCTGAACCCTTCGATTGCGAAAGCGCCAGATTGGCACGGTTCCGCTTCCGGCGGGAAGCGTTCGCGCCTAGACTCTTCCCGCCATGGCACCCCTTCCCTCCCACGCATCCATCGTCATCGTCGGCGGCGGCATTGTCGGCCTCAGCCTCGCCTACCATCTCGCGAAGGCCGGGCGCGAGGACGTGCTGCTGCTCGAACGCCGGCAGTTCACCTGCGGCACGACCTGGCATGCCGCCGGCCTGGTGCGCTCCGCCGGCCCCCATCCGACGCTGGCCGCCATCCTGGCCGATTCGTCGCGGCTCTATGCGGAGCTGGAGGCCGAAACGGGCCAGACCACGGGCTACCGGCAGACGGGCTCGATCTACACCGCCGCCAATGCGGAACGGTGGGAGGAGCTGAAGCGCGCGGCCGCAAGTGCGCGCGCCTACGGCGCCGAGATCGAGTTCTGCACGCGGGAGGACCTGAAGCGCCTCTGGCCGCTCCTGTATGTCGACGACCTGATCGGCGGCACCTACTACGCCGGCGACGGCCAGACCAATCCTGCCGACACCGCCGCGGCGCTCGCAAGAGGCGCCCGGCAGGCAGGCGCCGTCCTGCTGGAGAACGTGAAGGTCACGGGCATCCGCACGGCCGGCGGGCGCATTGCGGGCGTCGAGACCGAGGCCGGGCCGGTCGCGACGGAGTGCGTCGCCAATTGCGCCGGCATGTGGGCGCGCGAGGTCGGCCTCATGGCCGATACCCCCGTGCCGCTCCACGCGGCGGAGCATTTCTACATCGTGACCGAGCCGATGGACGGCGTGGCGGCCGGCCTGCCGGTCATGCGCGACCAGGACAGTTCCGCCTACTACAAGGAAGACGCCGGCAAGCTGCTCGTCGGCGCGTTCGAGCCGGTGGCGAAGCCCTGGGGCATGGACGGCATCCCGGAGGATTTCTGCTTCGACCAGCTTCCCGACGACTGGGAGCATTTCGAGCCGATCATGGAGGGCGCGCTGCACCGCGTGCCGGCGCTCAGGGAGGCCGGCATCCGGCTCTTCTTCAACGGCCCGGAGAGCTTCACCCCGGACCAGGCGTTCCATCTCGGGCCCGCCGGCAATGTCGAGGGCTTCTGGATTGCGGCCGGCTTCAACTCCATCGGCATCCAGGCGGCCGGCGGCGTCGGCAAGCGGCTGGCGGCCTGGATCGAGGAGGGGGCGCCGCCCTGCGACCTCTCGGCGTTCGACCCGCGCCGGATGCAGCCTTTCCAGAACGGCAAGACCTATCTGGAGGCGCGCGTCAGCGAGGCGCTCGGCCTGCTCTACGCCATGCACTGGCCCTACCGCCAGTTCGAGACGGCGCGCGGCCAGCGGCAGTCCCCCGTGCACGGGGCGCTGGCGGACGCGGGAGCCTGTTTCGGCGAGGTCGCCGGCTGGGAACGCGCGAACTGGTTCGCGCGGGCCGGCGAGACGCCCGCCTACGAATACAGCTACGGGCGGCAGAACTGGTTCGGGGCGAGCGCCGCCGAGCATATGAGCGTGCGCGAGGCGGTCGGCGTCTTCGACCTCACCTCCTTCGGCAAGATCCTGGTCGAGGGGCCGGACGCCGAGGCGCTGCTGCAATGGGTCTCGGCCAACGATATGGGCCGCCCGCCCGGCAGCGTCATCTACACCCAGTGGCTCAACGCCGCCGCGGGCATAGAGGCGGACCTGACCGTCACCCGGCTGGCCGAGTCCCGCTACATGGTGGTGACGGCGGCAGCCGCGGCGGCGCGCGACCTTGCCCGGCTTCGCATGGAGGCGCGCGACCGGCGCGTGGACATCGCCGACATCACCGGAGACCTGGCCGTGTTCGCCGTCATGGGGCCACAGTCGCGCGCCCTGCTCGCGCCGCTGACATCGGCCGACCTGTCGGACAACGCCTTCCCGTTCGGCGCCTCGCAGGAGATCGAACTGGCCGGCGTTCCGCTCCGGGCGTCGCGCATCAGCTATGTCGGCGAGCTCGGCTGGGAGCTCTATGTGCCCTGGGCCGGGGCGGGACCCGTGTTCGCCGCGCTCCGGGAGGCCGGCGCCGCTCCCGCCGGCATGCATGCGCTCGACAGCCTGCGCATCGAGAAGGCCTACCGGCACTGGGGCCACGACATCGCGCCGTCGGACAATCCGCTCGAGGCCGGGCTCGCCTTCGCCGTGAAGCCCGACGCCAAGGACTTTCTCGGCCGCGACGCCTATCTCCACGCCCGCGACGCAGGCCCGTCGCGGCGGTTGATGCAGTTCCGCCTGCTCGACCCCGAACCGCTGCTTTTCGGCCACGAACCGATCCTCGCCGACGGGCGCACGGTGGACACGCTGACCTCCGCCAATTACGGCCATGCGCTGGGCGGCGCGGTGGGCCTGGGCTATGTGCCCGCGGATGCGCTCGATGCCGGCGCCTTCGCGCTCAACGTCGCGGGAGCCATCGTTCCCGCCGAAGCCTCGCTCAGGCCCCTCTACGATCCGGGCAACGGCAGGATGCGGGGCACCTGATACCGGCGGCGCCGGGGCGACGGGCAAGACCCCTGTCGAAGTGTCATGGAATGTCATGGTCGCGGTAGGGACGCCGGTTTCCCGGCGCCCCCCGCACAGATCCGGACGTGCGCGCTAACGCATCCGGCTCCTACCTCGGGTAGTGACGGCGAAGCGCACGCTTGGCCACGGGTGCCGGGTCCGGGGTTTGGGCCAGTA
>JAJDYL010000221.1 GCA_022825195.1 Alphaproteobacteria bacterium | reverse complement strand
ATCCGGGGGCCGCCCTCCGCTTGCGCGGAGGGCCCCGGAAGGGCCATCATCAGCGCTCAAACCAACCCCCGGAGACCGGCCCGGCAGGACTTCCCAACGACCCCCTTCCTTCAGGCTCATTTCCATATTGGAAAACACTCTCGCGGGTTATACTGGGCTCGTTTTTCATCGGGCAGGGCCTTTGCCGCGGGCGCGGAATTCCCGGGGTCGGCCCGATTGCACAGGAGGCGAGCGTGCGCGCACGGACCGGCATCGACGAATCCTGCCTCGAACGTCTTGCCGGACGGTTGGGGGCCGATTCGGTCCGCGTCGACGACGCCGCCCGCGAGCTGCATGGCCAGGACATCTCCGGCGACTCCCATCCCGTGCTGGCCGTGGTGCGGCCCGCCTCGACTGAGGCGGTCGTGGAAACGGTGGCCTTCGCCCGCGAAGAGGATCTCGTCATCGCCCCGCGGGGCGGCGGGATGTCCTACAGCAGCGGCTACGTCTGCCCCGGCGGCCGGACGCTCTGCCTCGACATGGGGCGCATGGACCTGGTGCTTGAGGTCAACGCCGAGGACATGTACGTCACCGTGCAGGCGGGCTGCACTTGGCACCGCCTGCACGAGGCCTTGGCGCCGCTGGGCCTGCGCACGCCGTTCTGGGGCACGCTGTCGGGCCTGAAGGCCACGGTCGGCGGCAGCCTTTCGCAGAACAGCGTGTTCTGGGGCAGCGGCCGGCACGGCACGGCCGCCGACTCCGCGATCGGCTTCGAGGTCGTGCTGGCGAGCGGCGAGCGCCTGCGGACCGGCGCCGCCGCCCAGGCCGGGTCCAAGCCGTTTTTGCGGCACTACGGGCCGGACCTGACGGGGCTGTTCACCTGCGACGCCGGGGCGCTGGGCATCAAGACCGAGGCGACGCTAAAGCTGCTGCCCGCGGGCGACGGACGGGCGGCCGCCAGCTTCGACTTCGCCGCCCACCGCCCACTCATGCGGGCCATGTCGGAGGTCTCCAGGCGGCGCTTGGCGGACGCCTGCTTCGGGTTCGATCCGACCCTCAAGGCGCAGCGCATGAAGCGCGAATCCCTCACCGCCGATGTCCGGGCCCTCGGCCGGGTGGTTGCCGGGCAGGAAGGCCTGCTCGAAGGCTTGAAGGAAGGCGCCAAGGTGGCGGCGGCCGGCCGGGGATTCATGAAGGACGTTGGCTTCTCCGCGCACTTCATGGTGGAGGAGGCGACCCAGTCGGCGGCGGATGATTCGATCGGGCGCATCCGGGACATCTGCGCGGCCGAAGGCGCCCGGGAGATCGAGAACAGCGTGCCCAAGATCGCCAGGGCCCATCCGTTCGGCCCCCTGAACTCCATGATCGGCCCGGCCGGGGAGCGTTGGCTGCCGGTGCACGGGCTGCTGCCCCATTCGAACGCGGTGGCGGCCTTTGAGGCCATCGAGGCGCTCTTCGCGGACAACGCCGCCGTCATGGAGCGGCACGGGATCGTGCACGGCACCCTGATGACCTGCGCCGACACCAACTGCTTCGTGATCGAGCCGGTGTTCTACTGGCCGGACGGGCTCAATGCCCTGCACCGGCACAGCGTGGAGGAACAGGTGCTGCGCAAGGTCGAGCGCCACCCGGAAAACCGCGCCGCGCGGGACGAGGTCATGCGCCTGCGCGCTGAACTCATGGCGCTGTTCCGGGCGTTGGGCGCCGCGCACCTGCAGATCGGCCGGCGCTATCCGTACCGGGAAGGTCTGGACGAGGCGCCGCGCCGCCTAGTGAGCGAACTCAAAACGCTTCTGGATCCCGAAGGGCGCATCAATCCCGGCGCCCTCGGGCTGCCGGCGCATTGAACGCCGCCGCCGCCGTCAAGCAGTCCAGCGCCAGGCTGACCCTCGGCGGCGGGCCTATCGACCTGCACTACCGGGTTGCCGGCAGCGGCCCGCCGCTGTTCCTGCTGCATCCCTCGCCCTTCAGCTCCGCCTTCATGGTGCCCCTGATGCGCCGGCTTGCCTGCCGGGCCACGCTGATCGCGCCCGACACGCCGGGGTTCGGCGAGTCGGAGCCCGTTGCGGACGGAGGCAGGGCCCAGGGACTCGCGCCTTGGGTGGAGGCCATGATTGCCCTGCGCGCCGCCCTCGGCCTCGATCGCGTCGCCGTTTACGGTTCGGCAACCGGTGCGCAGATCGCCATCGAGTGGGCCAAGGCGGATGCCGGCGCCGTGCGCGGCCTCGTGCTCGACAACGCCGCCAGTTTCACCGACGCGGAGCGCGGCCGCATCATGGACGGCTACTTTCCCGACCTGCGGCCGGCAGCAGACGGAAGCCATCTCGCCCGGGCTTGGCAGGCGGCCCACGATGCCACCCTGTTCTTCCCTTGGCAGCGCCCGGCCGCTGAAAGCCGGGTGGCGCCCCGGCTCGGCGCCGCCGCGTCGATGGATCTGGCCGCCCGCGCCTACCTGGCGGCGGGGCCGGGCTACGAGGCCGCCTACCGGGCGGCGTTCCTGAACGAACGGGCCGAGCGGGTCACGCCCATCGAGGCGCCGTTGGTCGTCCTGCGCTGGCAGGGCAGCATCCTCAAACGGTGGACGGACCGCTTCGACGAGCTGGAGTGGGGCGGCAACGTCGCCATGGCCCATTGCGGACCGACGCCGGAGGACCGCTGGTCCTGCCTGGAATCACATTTGGATCGGGTGCTCCCCGACCAAGGCGCCGCAGCGGGGGATCTGTGCCTCGATTCCGGTTCGATCCGCTACGCCGATGCGGGCTTCGGCCCCATCCGCTACCGGGTGAACGGGGAAGGCGGCGCCGCCGGAGTCGTCCTGCACGGATTGGGCGGCGCCGGCGACCTGGCCGACGCGCCGCCCGGCGGCAGCGGTTGGGCGCGCATCGATCTGCCGGGCCACGGCGGGTCGGCGCATCCCGAGGGCCTTTGCGTGGACCACTGCGTGCGTGCCGTGCGGCGCATCGTCGAGACGCTCGACGCCGAGCGCGTGACGGTCACGGGCACCGGCGCCACGGCACGCCTTGCCCGAATGGCCGCCCGCGGCGATCCGCGGGTCCGCTTCGAGGAGGCCGCCGTCCCCTGGTTCGGGGGCGTCCTGCCGGATCTCGCCCCGGAAGCCTCCGGGGCGCACCTGTGGCGGGCTTGGTACTGGCTGCGCGGACAGTACCTGGAGCGCAACGAGAGTCCGCCGGAGCCCGCGCGCCTGACCCGGATGCTGCTGGCGCTGCTGGACGCCCAGGCCGCCTACCGCACGCTGCAGGGCGCGCTGGATGCGCCCGGGGCCGACGGCGGCTACACTAGCTGACCTCGGCCGGGGAGCGGGTCCGTGCACAGTCCAGCCAGTTCAACTCGATAAAACCCCGTCAGGTTAGATCATGGAAAAGACCAGCCAACTGTTCACGCCGATGGAGCTCGGCTCCCTGCGCACCGACGGCCCGATTCCCCTGTACCACCAGCTCTACCAGTTGCTCAAGCGGCACATCCTCTCCGGCTCCCTGGCCCAGGGCGCCAAGCTGCCGACGGAAGCCGAGCTTTCCTCGGGCTTCGGCGTGTCGCGCGTCACCGCCAAGCGGGTGATGGACATGCTCGCCGCCGACGGCCTCATCAAGCGGCAGCGCGGCAAGGGCAGCCACGTGGTCTTCGAGTCCTCCGCCTCCGAAGTGGAGGCCCCGCTGGTCGGCATGCTCGAGCGGCTCGCCAGCATGTCGCGCACCACCAAGGTCCGCGTGCTGCACGTCGAGAAGCGCCTGCCGCCGCGCAACCTGGTCGACGACCTGCGCATGCCGGAGGGCGAGCCGGTGCACTACGTCACCCGCGTGCGCTCCAGCGAGGACGCGGTGCCGTTCGCCTACTACGAGAGCTGGACCCGCGGCATCGCCCGGGGGTTCACCGCCCGGAACATCGAGCGGCGCACCCGTTTCGACATCATGGCGGAGAACGGCCACGCCATCACCCGCATCGAGCAGTACCTGAGCGCCTCGGCCGCCACGCCGCCGGTGGCCGAGCAGTTGCAGCTCGTGCCCGGCGACCCCGTCCTGACCTTGGTGCGCCACTCGTTCGACGACAGCGGCGATGCGGTCGACCTGTTGAACTGCCAGTACCATCCCGAGCGGTTCCACTACCGGATGAACCTGAGCATGGATGACTACGCCGGCTGACAGCTCCTGCGGCGGGGGGCCTTAAGCCGCCGCGCCCTCGATCAGCGCGACTCAATCAGCTCAAACAGCGTGCCGTCTGGATCGGCCACGGTGATGCTGCGCCCGCCGTCGTAAAGTTGGCCGTCGTGCGCCTGGGCGGCCGCGAGCGGCGCTGCCGTGACCGCGTCGAGGTCGCCCATCCGCAAGGACGTCATCGCGATTCCCGGGGGCAGCAGCCCCTCGTGCGACGGACGCGGGCCGGCTGCCGCAGGCATCTGGTCGATCTCCAGGAACAGGTCCCTCCCATCCGCCATGGTCGATATGGTGTAGCGCTGCTCGACCGGCGTGCCGAAGGCCTTCGCCAGCATCCTGTAGGTGATGTCCATCGATTCCTGCCCCACGTCGAACCCGAGCCGTTGAACCATCCATCGCTGCGCGGCGCGCATGTCGCTCGACGCCAGCACGTTGATGAAGAGGCGGTCGATGAAGCTCTGCGCCCTCGGCAGCCGGAACCCCGGCAGGTCGTCGTCGATCTGGGTGAAGTAGCAGACTTCGCCGTCGGGGCCCTTCGCTTGCATGGCGTGAATGGGCGCCACCCCATCGACGCCCCGCGGCGGTCCGATGACCTCGAAAGGCGAGTCCGCGAGGCGCTCGTTGACGGCGAGCACGTCGCGCACGCAGAACTCGAGCGCCGCCCACCCGTAGGTGACCAGGGGCACGAAGCCGGGAACCGCCGGCGCCTCGATCAACCGCAGGTAGGTGTCCGCCCGCGATGCGGGCCGCAGCAGGGCGTAGGGAGCACCCGCCGTTCCTGGCGCGCCCCAGCTCGCAGCGAGTCCCGCGCCGACCTCGCCCCGCTCGACCGTTTCGTAGTCCAGCCAGCGCTCATAGATCCGGCGGCTGCGCGCGAGATCGGCGACGGAGACCGTTCCGGCCCGAAGCCGGTTCAATGCGCTTCGCTCCGGGCGCCCAAGCGGCCCGGCGGCGCGGACGCCCGCGCCATCAGATGACGCCCCGCTCCATGAGGGCGCGAATGACCCTGCGCTGAACGTCGCCGAAGTGGGCGCGGTCCGGGGCGATGGTTCCGCCGTCGGCGTCGAGCAAGGTGTTGGCGGGATGGACCGCGTCGTCCCGGTAGGCGTCCGCAAACAGCCCAAGCCGCTGGCGGGTGAAGACGTTGAACATGCCGGGCCGGCGCCGGTGCTCGCGCAGGGCGTCGAGGTGAACGTCCGCCCAGGCCGCCATCGATTCGCCGGCCGCCGCTTCCGCCAGCACCCGTCCCAGGTGGTCAACGACTTTCGAACCCCCATCGACGGAGCGGCCGGGCAGGTCGATGCCGGAAACGCCGGCGGTGTTGGCGGAGACCACGTAAACGTGGTTTTCGTAAGCCCGGGCCAGCTTGGCGGCGTTCTTCGGCGTCAGGGCGGGGCTCGCCACTTCCGATGAGGAGTGGCAGAGCAGTTCGGCGCCCTTGAGCGCCAGCGCCCGGCTCACCTCCGGGAACAGGATTTCCTCCGAGGCGACGGCCGCCAAGCGGCCGAGGGGAGTGACGGCGACCGGGAACAGGCTGTCCGCGCCGTAGATGTCGAGGTACCGGTCGAGCACGTCGTGGGGGGTCGGCCCGTACATCGAGATCATGCGGCGGTAGCGCAGGATGGGATTGCCGGCATCGTCGAGGACGAAGCTGGTCTGGAAGTAGAGCTCCGGGAAGTTGGGGTCGGTCTCGTACAGGTTGCCCGACAGGTACACGCCGCTTTCCTGGGCGATGCGCCCGAGCCGCTCGTACTCCGGCCCCTGCGGATCGATGCACGCGCGCCGCCGCCAGTCGCCGGCGCTCTCGCCCATGGGATAGCCGGTGAGGAAGTACTCCGGCAGCACCACCAGCTTCAGGTGCGGGCCGATGAACTGCCGGCTGGCGGCCACCTGCTTGGCGATCCGGTCGAGGGACGCCTCGATGCGCGCGCGAGCCGCCGCCGCATCGGGACAGCGGTTGACCGCGTCCACGGTGACCTGTAGTGCCAGCGCCGCGTAGGCCGGGACGCCTGCGTCGTTGCCAACCCCCTCCGCCATGGGCTCAGCCAGCCCCGGGGCCGCCGTGCGGGAACCGGGTCACGTCGCCGCGGGGCCGGCGGGCGGGCGCGCGTAGGCGAAGCCCTTCGGCAGGCCCGCGTCGGCCAGGAAGCCGTAGAGGGACTCGCCCGGCAAGGCCGCCTGCACCTGCGCCCGCACCTCGAGCAGCCGGCCGATGTCGATCCCGGTGTTCAGGCCCATGGATTCGAGCAGGAAGACGAGGTCCTCCGTGACGATGTTGCCGCTCGCCCCCGGTGCGAACGGACAGCCGCCGATGCCGCCGAGCGAGCTGTCGATGGTGGTGAGCCCCGCCTCCAGCGCGGCCATGACGTTGGCGAGGCCCTGCCCGCGGGTGTTGTGCAGGTGGATCCCGGTCATCCGCTCCCTGCCCACCGCGGCGTGGATCCGGTCGGTGAGCCGCCGCACCTGGGCGGGGTTGCCGTAGCCCGCGGTGTCGGAGAGGCCGACTTCGTCGGCGCCGAGCTCGACCGCCCGTTCGGCGATCCGCAGCACCGCGTCCTCGTCAATGGCGCCTTCCAGGGTGCAGCCGAAGGCCGTGGACAGGCCGACCTCGAACCGCGGCCGCCTTGCGGCCGGCGTCTCCTTGAGGGCGGCCACGATGGCCGCCACCTCGTCGAAAACCTGCGCATGGGAGCGTTTGAGGTTGGCGCGGCTGTGGGATTCGCTGACCGAGAAGGGCAGCGACATCTTGTCCGCGCCGCTCTCGATCGCGGCGCGCGCGCCCTTAAGGTTGGGAACGAGCACCGCGACGTTCAGGCCGGGCAGGGTCTTGGCGAAGGCCACCAGCTCGGCCGTGTCCGCCAGTTGTGGCAACAGGCGGGCCGGCACGAAGGAGCCCACTTCGATCTCGGGCACGCCGGCGGCGGCCTCGGCGGCGATCCAGGCCTTCTTGGCCTCGGTCGGCAGGATCGACTCAATGCTCTGCAGGCCGTCGCGGGTGCCGACCTCGCTGATCTCGATGTCGATGGATGGGCTGGATGGTTCCACGGCGGGCCGCCCCCGGGCGCCCGGCAGGCCCGGACGCCGCGTTGTTCTGGTGAAATGCACTAATGATATATCATAATGTCATTTCCCGCACTGAATCGCCAGCGCCCGCCCGATGCCGGACATCGGCGGAGCAGCGGAGGAAACCGGATGGAACGAACGCCCGACGCGAACGCCCTGCCCCTGGCCGGCCTCCAGGTGATCGAGTTCTCGCACATGGTCATGGGCCCCGCCGCCGGGGTCATCCTCGCGGACCTCGGGGCCGACGTGCTCAAGGTGGAACCGCCCGGGGGGGACAACACGCGGCGCCTCAAGGGCTCCGGCGGCGGCTACTTCGCGATGTACAACCGCAACAAGCACAGCCTTTGCGCGGACCTCAAGCGCCCCGAGGGCCGTGAACTCGTCCACCGCCTCGTCGATGGCGCCGATGTGCTGATCGAGAACTTCAGGCCGGGCGCCATGGACAAGCTCGGCTTCGGCTACGAGGCGCTGTCGTCCCGCAACGAAGGGCTCGTATACTGCAGCCTGAAGGGGTTCCTGAGCGGCCCGTACCAGGCGCGCGCCGCCCTCGACGAGGTGACCCAGATGCTCGGCGGGCTCGCCTACATGACCGGCCTGCCGGACCGGCCGATGCGGGCGGGCACCTCGGTGGTCGACATCGCCGGGGGCATGTTCGGCGTGATCGGCGTGCTCGCCGCGCTCAACCAGCGCCGCACGACGGGCCGGGGCCAGCTCGTCACCAGCGCCCTGTTCGAGACCACGGCGTTTTTGGTCGGCCAGCACATGGCCCAGGAGGTCGTCCTCGGCGAAGCGCCGCCGCCGATGTCCGTGCGGCGTTCCGCCTGGGCGGTCTATGACCTGTTCGAGTGCGCGGACGGGGAGAAGCTGTTCGTCGCCGTGGTTAGCGACACGCAGTGGCGGGCCTTCTGCGAGCACTTTGCCCTCGACGAGTTGGCCGCCGATCCGTCGCTGGCGACGAACAACGGCCGAACCGAGCACCGGGACCGGTTTCTGCCGGCGCTGGTTGACCTGTTTGGCGGGCTGTCCCGGGACCGGGCGGTGCGCATGCTTGAGCAGGCCGGGCTGCCCTTCGCCGAAATCAACCGGCCCTCGGACCTGTTCGACGATCCGCACTTGGCGGCGGACGGCTTGGTGGATGTCCACGTCACGGACGGCGAACGGCGCGGCGAACGCGCGCGGCTGCCCAAGCTGCCGCTGGAAATGAACGGCGCCCGCCTCGGCCTGCGCCACGACCTGCCCGCCGCCGGCGCCGGCTCGCGCTTGGCGGCCGAGCGCTCGGGCTGCACGCGGGAGGCGATCGAGGCGCTGCTGGCCGATGGGGTGATCGCCGCGGCTTGAGCCTGCCTAGGCCAGTGAATGGGAGATTGACAATGACGGAATGCGGAAAATCCAAGGCGGCTCGGTCCTCAGCAGGACGGCTGCTGCTGCGCCAGACCCAAGCCCTGCTGTGCGCTGCCGGTTTGATGGCGGTCGCGGGCTGCACGGGGCCGGTTGCCGACGACGACGGCAAGGCGGGATCCGAAGCCGGCTTCGGATCGCACGAGGCCTCCCACCCGCTCACGCTCAGGCGCCAGACGCTGATCGTCAGGGACATCGAGAGGTCGCTGCGCCTGTACCGCGACGCGATCGGCATGGAGGTCATCTACGACAACATCATCCGCCGGCCGCACGCCACGGAGGCGCGCGAGCAGCAGATTCGCCTGGTCTTCCTCAAAGCCAGCGATGAGTTCATTGGCGTGCTCGGGCTGGTGGACTACGAACACAACAACCCGGAGCACCCGGCGCACGCCAAGCCGGTGCGCAGGGAGGGATTCACGCCGGGGAACTCGGTGCTGCTGTTCAACACCACCGAGCTTGACGAGCGCTGGCCGAAGATCGAGGCGACGGAAGGCGTTGAAGTCATCGGCGGGCCCAGATACACGGAGTACCCGTCCTACGACGGCACCAGCATCATCCGGGTCAATGTCACCCGCTTCTACGATGCCGATGGATTCCTAGTGGAGTTCAACCAGCCGCTCGATCCGATTCACTGACGGCGTGCCGGCGCGGAGAGCGCGGCCCGTGCCGCCAACGCCGTGCCAAGCCTTCGCGCAAAAGACTTAAAGATATATTAATATGTCTTTTACGTTCAGAACCTGAGGGGGCGGGATTGGCGGCCTACTTGGTGATCACTGCGCAGCTGGCCGACCGGGAGCGGTTCATCAGCGGCTACGGGGCGGCGGCGGCCGAGTTGACGGAGCGGTTCGGCGGCGAGTACCTGGTCCGCGCGCCGGGCCTCGACGTCCTCGAAGGCGAGCACCCGGGCGGTTCGCTGGTGATCTCGAAGTGGCCCGACAGGGCCGCCGCGCTGGCCTTCTGGAACTCTCCCGAGTACGGGCAGGCGCGCCGGCTCCGGGAGGGAATCGCCGACTGCCAAGTGCTGCTGGTCGAGGGGTAGGCGGGCATGGACGACAGCGCCGGCGCCGATGCGGACAGCGCCATCGTCAAGCGCACGACGCTCATCGTGCGCGACATGGCGGCGAGCCGGCGGTTCTACGAGCACGTGCTCGGCATGCGGGTCTGGATGGACACCGAATTCGTGCTGGACGGCGATGGCCTGGCCGCCGGCAAGGCCGGCGACCGGACCCGCCTCGTGATCATGCGGGCCAACCACCCGAAGGTCGGAATGATCGGCCTCCTGCAGTGGCTCGACCCGCCATGGCCAGCGCCGCCCCCGCCCCGGGAGGTGACCTACGGCATGCCCGTGTTCGTCGTCGAAACCGCCGATGCCGCGGCCTTGGCCCGCCGGGCGGAGGAAGTCGGCGCGCGCCTGCACTCCGGGCCGCGGGCCTGGTCAACGCGCGGCGCCCGCGGCGAGACCCGGCACCTGCTCGGGGTCTCGCTGTTCGATCCGGACGGCCACTTCCTCGAGTGCAACGAGGTCACCGGCATCGAGGAGCCCGCCCCATGAGACTGTTTAGGGAATCGAAATGACACTGCGGTTTCAACGCGCCAACTACCTTGTCGCGAACCTGGAGCGCGCCCTGTCCTTCTATCGCGACGTCCTCGGATTCGAAGTGGCCTTCACCAAGGCGCCGCAGGCGGCGGGCTACTCCCACGAGGTGTTCGACATCGACCGATCCGCCGAGGTCGGGTTCGCGGTCCTGAGCCTGCCGGGACAGCCCCGGGTCATGGCCCTCACCGAGGTCCCCGGCCTGCAGCGCCAGGCCAGCCCCCGCCGCGCGGCGCTGGTCCTCGAGTGCGCCGACATCGACGGCGTGGTGCAGGAAGCGCGGGCGCGCGGCTTCGAGGTGATGCGCGAGGAGGCGCTCCACACCCACGACGGGCGCACCGGCCGCGAAGTGGGCGTTCTCGATGCGGACGGCAACCTCACTGTGCTCTACCGCATCCTAACCGTACCGAAGGAGAAGGACTGACATGGCCGCAGACACGGCGCCAACGACAGCGGACGCCGGGGAGGCCGCCCCGGGGGAGTACCCTCGGGCAACGCACGCCTGGTACATGGTCGGCCTGCTGACCATCGCCTACGTGGTCTCCTTCGTGGACCGCTACATCCTTGGGCTGCTGATCGATCCCATCAAGAGCGACCTCGGCCTCTCGGACCTGCAGATCGGCTTGGTGCTCGGCCCCGCCTTCGCCATCTTCTACGCCACCATGGGGCTGCCGCTCGGCTACCTGGCGGACCGCGGCCGGCGCACCCGGATCGTGGCCGCGGGCATCGCGGTCTGGTCGGCCGCCACGGCCCTTTCCGGCCTGGCGCGCAACTTCCTGCAGCTGTTCATCGCCCGCATGTCCGTCGGCGTGGGCGAGGCGACGCTCAGCCCCTGCGCCATGTCCATGATCGCCGATTCGTTTCCGCAGGAGCGGCGCGGCAAGCCGATCGCCGTGTACTCGAGCGCGATCTCGCTCGGCATGGGCCTGGCCTCCCTGCTGGGGGCGGCCGTGCTGGCCTGGGCGAACGCCAGCGGGCAGACGACGCTGCCGCTCATCGGCCCGGTCGCGCCCTGGCAGCTGGCGTTTCTGATCGTCGGCCTGCCGGGACTGCTGCTGTCGGCGCTCTTTCTCGGGCTGCGGGAGCCCCGGCGCATCGTGGCCGATCCGCAGCAGCCGCACGCCCATCTCGGGCACATGTTCGCCCACGTCGGCCGCCACGCCACGACGTACTTGAGCTTCGCCTCCATCTTCTGCTACATGACCATCGTCGCCTACAGCCACGGCTGGCTCGCCGTGACCTTCGACCGGACGTTCGGGTGGTCGGTGGCGCAGTTCGCGCTGGTCAACGGCATCACCCTCATCGTGCTGGGGCCGCTGTCGGTGAACTTCGCGGGCTGGCTGTCGGACCGCTACACGGTCCGGGGGTTTGAGGATGCGCCCATGCGCATCGCCGTTCTGGGGCTGTGCATCTCACTGCCCCCGGCGGTGATCGGCCCGCTGCTGGACAATCCCTGGCTGGCGTTCGCGGTGCTCTCGCTGTCCAACGTCGGATTCGCCTTCATCACCGCCACCGGCGTCACCGCGCTGCTCAACATCGTGCCGGCGCGGATCCGCGCGCAGACCGTCGCGCTCTACTACATGGCGATCAGCCTGTCCGGGCTGATGTTCGGACCCACCCTGGTCGGCGCGCTGAACGACTGGGTGTTTGGCATCGACGGGGTGCGCTACAGCATCGCCGTTCTGCCGGCTGTGTTTGGCCTGCCGGTGCTCCTGCTGGCGCCCGTCACCCTGCGCCTGTACCGGCGGGCGCTGGCCGACGGACTCGCGGATCGTTGATTCGGACGCCGCCCGCGAGGCGGACCATCCGCCCGCTCGCGGGACTGGAACGCCCCGCAATGGCTTAAGCCCCTTCAGGCAGCCTCACCCAAGGATGGGCCGCAAAGCGTTCCCCCTCAAACTCGGCGATCTCGTCCGCCCGCTCAAGCGTGTAGCGGATGGGATCCAGGCCCTCGATCAGCCGGAACCGGTGGGCTTCGGCGATGGCAAACGGCGTTTTTTCGGTTCCGGCGTGGATGGTGGTTTCGACCAAGTCAACCGTAAGCCGGTGGCGCGCGGGATCCGATTCGACCCACCGGGCGAGCGCGTTCACCTCGCCTTCGGCAACGACTGCGGGCAGCAGTCCGTTGGCGATGCAGTTCTTTTGGAAGATCGCGCCGAAGCTCGGCGCCACGACCACCCGCATGCCGAACTCCGCCAGCGCCCAGACGGCGTGCTCCCGGGACGAGCCGCAGCCGAAGTTGGCGCCGCCAAGCAGGATGCTCGCCCCGGCGTAGGCGGGCTGGTTCAGCAGGAACGTCGGGTCGGGCCGCCGCGCCCCGGCATCGGCGTAGCGCCAGTTGGCGAACAGCCCCTCGGCCAGCCCGTGTCGGGAGACGCGCCGCATCTCCCGCGACGGAATGATCGCGTCCGTGTCGATGTTGGCCTTGAGCAGCGGCGCGGCAACGCCGGTGTGCCGGGTGAAGGGCTCCATGGTCAGAGCATCCCCGGTGTGCTGATGCGCCCGCGGATCGCCGATGCGGCAACAACGGCGGGGCTGGCGAGGTGGGAGCGCACGCCGGGGCCCTGCCGGCCCTCGAAATTTCGGTTGGTGGTGCTTATGACCCGCTGGCCTGGCGCAAAGCCCTCGCCACCTGCGTAAAAGCAAAGGGAGCAGCCCGACTCCCGCCACTCGAATCCGGCCTCGCGGAAAATCCGGTCGAGGCCTTCCGCCTCGGCAGCCCGCTTCACCGGGGTCGATGCGGGCACGCAAATCGCGGCGACGCCCGGCGCCACGCGCCGGTTCCTCAGCACCGCCGCGGCGCTTCTTAAGTCGGAAAGCCGGGCGTTGGTGCACGAGCCGATGAAGGCGGCGTCGACGGCAACCTCGCTCAGGAGGTCGCCCGGGGACAGGCCGGCGTAGTCCAAGGCGCGTTGCGCGTCGCCGTCCCGCGGCGCGGGCACGCGGCCGGTGACGCCCGCGCCCTGGGCGGGGGACGTTCCCCAAGTGACCCGGGCGTCGACCGCGGCGGCGTCGATGCGGATGGTCCGCTCGAAACGCGCTCCGTCGTCGGAGCGCAGCCGCCGCCAGTCGTCGAGGGGCAGTTCGGGCGGGGCGTGGGCCCGGCCCATGACGTAGTCGAACACCTTCGCATCGGGCGCGATGAGCGCCGTGGCCGCCGCGAATTCGACGGCCATGTTGCAAAGCGTCATGCGCGATTCCACGTCGAGCGCCCGCACGGCGGACCCACGGAACTCGACGGCAGCCCCTTCGGCCCCGTCCGCGCCGTGTTCGGCGATGAGGTGGAGCGCCAAGTCCTTGGCGCTCGCCCCGGAGTCCAGAACGCCGTCCACGACGACTGCCCGGCTGGCGGGCCGGGCAAGCCAGAGCGTGGAGGTGGCGAGCGCATGCTCCGCTTCGGTGGTGCCGACGCCCAAGGCCAGGGCGCCGAGCGCCCCCAAGGTGCAGGTGTGGGAGTCGGGACAGACCAGGCTCAGCCCCGGCAGCGCGATGCCCTGCTCGGCGCTGACGACATGGCTGATGCCCTGTTCGGCGTCGCCGATGTCGAATGTGCGGATGCCGAACGCCCGGGCGCCCCGGCGGGTGCGCGCGATGAACGCCTCGCCGCCGGGTATCGAGGTGCGGTCGCCCCGGCCGGGACGGGTGTCCACGACGTGGTCCATGGTGCAGAAGGCCTGTCCGGGCTGCCGGACGGGCAGGCCCCGCGCTTCGAGCGACTCCAGCGCAATGCCTCCGGTGCGCTCGTGCAGGCAGACCCGGTCAACGTACAGCAGGTCCTCCCCGCTCTCGTCCGAGGCGATGCGGTGGCTGTCCCAGAGCTTGTCGAAGAGGGTTCGCGGCATCGAGGGATCACCGGGCTGGATTAGATATAATGATACGTCATTATGACTAACTTCTTCACGGTGGCCCATCCGCGCGGCGGCGCGCCGTACCGGGCCGAAGCCCGGACACCCGACGAAATCGCTGTCGCGGCGGCAAAACTTGCTGGTGCCCAGGCCGAGTGGAGCGCCCTCGGCCTGACCGGGCGGACGGAGGTTCTGCGACGCTGGCGAGGGCAGCTGGAGGGCGCCCGCGCCGAGATCGTCGCCGCGCTGGCCGAGGACACGGGCCGGACCGCGCTGGCCCATGCGGAGTTTGAAGGCAGCGTGCGGCGCATCGGCTACTGGTCGGACAAGGCGCCGGAACTGCTGGGTGCGCGGTCGTCCGGGTTCTCCGAGGTGGCGCCCAGCGTCCGCTACGAGCACCAGTTAACGCCGCTCGGCGTAGTCGGCGTGATCGGGCCGTGGAACTTCCCGCTGCTGCTCGTCATGATCGACGCCGTGCCGGCCCTGACGGCGGGCTGCGCCGTGCTCGCCAAGCCGAGCGAGGTCACGCCCCGGTTCGTCGAGCCGCTGGCGCGGACCGTCGAAGCGGTTCCCGAACTGGCCCGGGTCCTGCGGTTCGTGCTGGGCCCCGGGGAAACGGGCGCCGCCATCGTCGAGCACGTGGATGCCGTTTGCTTCACGGGCAGCGTCCCAACCGGCCGCAAGGTGGGCGCACAGGCGGGCCGGCGCCTGATCCCCGCCTTTCTGGAGCTCGGGGGCAAGGATCCGTTGGTCGTGCTGGCCGATGCGGACCTCGACACGGCGGTCCAAGTCGCTTTGCGGGCGTCCGTGGTGGCCACCGGGCAGGCTTGCCAGTCAATCGAGCGGGTCTACGTGCACGACGCCCTGTACAAGCGGTTCGTCCAACGGCTGGTGGCTGCGGCCAAGGCCGTGCGGCTGACCGACGGGGAACGGAAGGGCGGGCACCTTGGCCCTTTCATTGACCCGGCGCAGGCCGACCGAGTGCAGGAGCAGCTGGCGGATGCCGAAGCGGGGGGAGCCACCCTGCACTGCGGCGGCGTGCGGCGCGGGGAGCGCGGCGCCTGGTGCGCCCCCGTGGTCCTTAGCGGCGTGCGGCACGGCATGCTGCTGTTCCGCGAGGAGACCTTCGGGCCGGTCATTCCGGTCATGCCGTTTGCCGACGACAGGGAGGCCGTCCGGCTGGCGAACGACTCGGAGTTCGGCCTGTCGGCCGCCGTGCTCGGGGAGGAGTCCCATGCGCTGGCGGTGGCCCGGCAGCTTAAGGCCGGCGCCGTCAGCGTCAACGACGGCGGACTGACCGCCGAGGTCGGCGATGTCGAGAAGGAGTCGTTCGGCGCATCCGGCCTCGGTCGCTCACGGGCCGGGCCGAGTGCCCTGCTGCGCTTCGTGCGCAAGCAGGCGTTGCTCGTCCAGACCGGCACGCCTTTGCCGATCGACGCCTTTGAGGAGTCCGGGAACGGCTAGCCCGGAACCGATTCCGCTCCGGGCTTCGTTCGCCCCTACTCGGCTGCGACCCGAACGATGGCCTTGCCGAAGTTCCGTCCGGCCATGAGTCGGCAGAATGCGGCCGGCGCCGCCTCCAAGCCGCTGGCGACATCCTCCCTGAACGCAAGCCGTCCCGACCGCAGCATGGGCTGCAGTTCCGACTCCATTTGCGGGCGCAGGTCCTCGTGGTCGTACACGACCAGGCCGCGAAGGGTTGCCCGCGCCCCGATGACGAGGGCGGGGTTCGGCCCCGGCGGCGGCTTCTCGGAGTTGTACTGGTCCATCAACCCGCACAGCGCAACCCGGGCATTGAGGGCCAGCCGCTCGATGACGGCCTGCAGGACATCGCCGCCCACGTTGTCAAAGTACCGGTCGATGCCGTCGGGGCAGGCCGCATCCAGGGCATCGCGCAACGGCGTGGCCCTGTAGTTGATGGCGGCGTCGAAGCCCGCCTCCCCGAGCAGCCAGGCGCACTTGGCTTCGCTTCCGGCGATGCCGACCGTTCTCGCGCCGCGGGCCTTTGCAAGCTGGCCGACCGTGGCGCCGACCGGACCGGCGGCTGCCGATACCACCAGCACGTCGCCCTCCGACGGCTGCAGCAGCCGTTCAATGCCGGCGTAGGCGGTCAGCCCCGGCATGCCAAGCACGCCCAGCGCAAGCGACGGCGGATCGATGCCTTGGGGAATCGGCGTCAACGCGCCCGCCGGCAGGCGGACGCGGCGCTGCCAGGGTCCGAAAGCGCGCAGGAGATCGCCCTCGCGAACGCCGTCCCCCGCCTCGCAGGCGCGCAGCACCATTTCGCTCGACATCGGCTCGCCGGGCGCGATCGGCCCGCTGATGTGCCGGCCGCTCAGGCGTGCGCGCAGGTAGGGGTCCAAGGAGATGTGGAGGGTCTCGCACAACAGGCCCCCGCCCTGCGGCTCGCCGATGCGCCGCACGCCGAAGTCCCCCGGCACCGGCACGCCTTGGGGGCGCTCGGCCAGCACGACCTGCTCGTTGGCGCTTACCATCGGACCTAGTGCTCCATCACACTGATGGGTCACTATCAGAATGATGGAGCACTATTTTTCGCCGATGCGCTCGCCCGCCTCTTCGGAGGTGGGCTCGTCCGGGCGCTCAAGCGCTTCCTGCTCCTGCTGCAGAATGCGCAGGATGCGGGCTAGGTACTCCTGGTTCCAGCGGCCCCGTGCCTCCTGCTGAGCGGGGCTCGGCGCGAAGGCCTCGATGTCCGCCCGGCTGATGCTGCCGCGCTCCTCGAGGAGCGACTCGATGGTGTCCAGGCGCTGGCGCAGCACGGCCAGCTCGCCGGCGACTGCCATCGTGATGGACAGCACGCGCTCGACGTCCGGGTCGGCTAGGAACCAAGGCCGCTTGCCCTTGGCCTTGGCGCCGGAGAGGGCGATGCTGTCGAGGCTTGCGGGGCCGGAGGCTGGCTTGTTCATCGCTCGGTCCACCCGCAGGCCGATCCCGTCAAACCGCTGCCCGCGCGCCGGTGATGTGCCAGGCGGGCTTGCGCCCGTAGTCCTCGACCTCATCGGCGGCCGCGTCGGGGAACAGGCTGGTGTCAACGACGGCCGCGACGCCGCCGTGGAGAAGTTCCTCCGGCTCAAAGCCCGCGTCCAGCATGACCCGGTCCAGGTCGATCTCGTGGAGCTTCGTCCAGAACGGCTCGTTGTTGTTGAACGCGTCCCAGTCCCGCATGGCCTGCTCAAACGGCGGCATTTCCGCGTCGTACTGGGGTTGCTCGATGTGGATCACCAGCCCGCCAGGCGCGATGAGCCGGCGGCACTCCGCCATGATCCGCGGCAGCGCCTTGGCGGACGTTTCGTGCAGGAACATGGTGCTCTGAATCCAATCGAAGCTGGTATCCCCGAACGCGTCCAGGTCGGCGCAGTCCGCCTGCACGAAGGTGACGTTGCCGATGCCGAGGCTCGCGGCCCGGGCCGCGCCGTAGCGGAGCATCGGCGCGGCGACGTCAACCGCGGTCACCTGGGCCTCCGGAAAGGCCTCCGCGATCGGCAGCACGTTGTGGCCGAGCCCGCACCCCAGGTCGAGGATGCGGCGCGGCCGGAAGCCGGGGTGGTGCCGCCCCAAGTAGTCGACCATCCCCCGCCCGCCGCCGTCGGTGAAGCGGCCAAGCAGCCCCCCCGTGGTGACGAACATGCCCGAGTCGTAGTTGGCGGCGGCGCTCAGGTCGCCGGCAACGCGCTCGGCGTGGTAGCTGCCGGGCATGCAGTGGTGGTCCACGGCGGTGAGGTAGTCCGGCATCCGCACCCCCTCATCGAGCTGCAGGCTGTCCGGCGGTGTGAGGCGTTCGGCCTTCTCCATGAGCGCGGCCAGCTGGGGCAGCACGACCGACAGCCCGGCCTGCTGTCGCATCTCCATGGTGTTGCGGCGCAGCGCGCTCCAGGCCTGGTGGATCGGCTCGGAGGCCAGCGCCTTTCGAACCTCCCTCCGGTCGCGGGGCTCGCGCCCGTGCTCGGCCGCGAAGGCCGGCGCCACCCGCGCCTCGTATGCCCTGGCCACGCCCGGCAGGACGCTCGCCGCCAGATGGCGGTTGAGGTGGGCGAGAAAGTTGTAGCGTTCGACTTGGTCGTGGGTGGTCTCCGGAAAGACGCCGTGCGCGCCCACGGCCCGGTAGTCGGGCGGGCCTTCGTAGCGGTTGTCGTTCATCGGGCCTCCTAGTCGAGGAGCAGGGGATTCAGCCTAGTTCGCACAAATGACATATTAATATATCATTGAGTCTTTAACACGCATCAAGGCGGGCCCACGTTACCATGACCGGGTTGTTGCGGCACCAAGCGCCACGGACGGCTTCATGACCGGCGTGCCGCCGGACTTCAGCTGGCCCGACGGCAGCCGGCTCGCGCTGTCCATCGTCGTGAACGTCGAGGAGGGCGCCGAGATGAACGTGCGTGACGGCGATGCGGCGCCGGAGCCGGTCGACGAGATCGGCGCGGTGCCCCGGCGGCCCGTGCGCGTCCACGGCAACGAGTCCAACTACCGTTACGGCATCGAGGCGGGCGCTGCGCGCGTTCTCGGCCTGCTCGAAAGGCGGGGGCTGCCGTTCACCGCCACCGCCGCGGCGCTCGCGCTTGAGCGGGCCCCGGAACTCGCCCGCCGACTGGCGGCGTCGGACGGCGAGGTCGCCTGCCACGGCCACCGCTGGGTGCACCAGTACCGGATGGAGGAGGACGAGGAGCGCCGGTTCATCCGCGATGCCTGGCAGTCCATCGAGAGCACCGTGGGCCAGCGCCCGGCGGGGTGGCTGTCCCGCTTCCTGCACACGGAGAACACCCAACGGCTGCTGCTCGAGCAGGGCTTCACCTACCACATGGACGACTACTCCGGCGACATGCCGTTCTGGTCCATGGTGGACTGCGACGGCGGCCGGCGGGAACCGCTGCTGATGGTGCCCTACGCCCTCGACACCAACGACATGAAGATGTGGACCGCGCCTGCGCTCAGCCCCAGGGACTGGGCGGCCTACGCCATCGACACCTTCGAGTGGCTGGCGCGGGAGGCGGCGGAGGACGGGCCGCGCATGATGTCCCTGGGGCTGCACCTGCGCATCATTGGCCGACCGGGCCGAATCGGCGCGCTGGAGCGGTTTCTCGACCACGTCTCAAGCCGCGGCGACGTTTGGGTGGCGACCCGGCTTGCGATCGCCAACGCCTTCGCCGACGCGGTGCCGGCACCGGCATGAGCGGCTTGGATGCCGAGCCGCCCCGCAGACCCGGTGGGGAATCGTTGAAACGCGCCCCAATTGATATGAGGACCGCATCATGAGTGAAGCAGCACGCGCCTACAGCGAAGCGGACGAACAGGCCATTCTCGACGCCATCGCCAAGTGGGTCGACAATGAGGTGAAGCCCTGCGCGGCGGAACTTGAGCACGACGACATCTATCCCCAGGCGTTGGTCGATCAAATGCGTGAGTTCGGGCTGTTCGGCGCCACCATCGCCGAGGAGCACGGCGGGCTCGGCCTGTCGGCGACCACCTACGCCAAGATCGTGGCCCTGATCTCCGAGGAGTGGATGTCGCTTTCCGGCATCTTCAACTCCCACCTGATGATGGCGCGCATCGTCGAGCAATACGGCACCGACTTCCAAAAGGAGTATTGGCTGCCCCGATTCGTCACTGGCGAGATCCGCGGCGCGCTGGCGCTTACGGAGCCCAATGCGGGCACCGACCTGCAAGGCATCCGCACCCGGGCGGAGGCCGAGGGCGGCGACTACGTCATCAACGGCACGAAGACCTGGATCAGCAACGGGATCGAGGGCGGCGCCGTGGCGCTCCTGGTCAAGACCGACCCGGACGCCACGCCGCCCCGCAGGGGCATGTCGATGTTCATCGCGCCCAAGGCCGACTCCGACACGGGGCGGCCCCACGCCGGCTTCAGGACCGGGCGCAAGCTGGAGAAGCTGGGCTACAAGGGAATTGACTCGGCTGAACTGGTGTTTGACGACTACCGGCTGGACGCCCGGCGGCACCTGGTCGGCGGCGAGCCCGGAAAGGGCTTCTACATGGCGGTCGGTGGCCTGGAACTCGGGCGCATCAACGTCGCGGCCCGTTCCGTGGGCATCGCCCGGCGGGCGCTGAAGGAAGCCACCGCCTACTCCCAGACCCGGGAGACCTTCGGCCAGCCGATCTGCCAGCACCAGGCCATACAACTGAAGCTCGGCGAGATGGCGACCCGCGCCCGGGCCGCGGAGTTGCTCACCTTGGATGCCGCCCGGGCCTACGACGCCGGCGAACGCTGCGACATGGAGGCGGGCATGGCCAAGTACTTCGCCTCGGAGAGTGCCGTGGAGAACGCCCTGGAGGCTATGCGCATCTACGGCGGCTACGGCTACTCCAAGGAGTATCCGGTGGAGCGGCTCTACCGGGACGCGCCGCTCATGTGCATCGGCGAGGGCACCAACGAGATGCAGCGCATCATCATCGCCCGCCAGCTCGTTGCCCGCAATCCGGTCTGAGCCGGGCCATCTAGATGCTGGCGGAACTGGACGAGGAGCGAACCTCAGCATGAAGCTTGAAGGCGTCCGGGTGCTCGACCTGTCCGCGTTCCTGCCGGGACCGCACATGACCATGATGCTGGCCGACCACGGTGCCGACGTGATCATGGTGGAGCCGGCCAACGGCGTCGGCGAGCCGACCCGGGCGATCGGCCATCGCGACGCCGAGGACGTGTCGGTCTGGTTCCGCAACATCGCCCGGGGCAAGCGCAGCCTCAAGGTCAATCTCAAGGACGAGGGCGGCCGGCGCCTGTTCCGCGAACTTGCCAGGACCGCCGACGTGCTCGTGGAGGCGTTCCGGCCCGGGGTCGTCGAGCGGCTGGGCATCGACTACCCGACCTTGAGCGACATCAATCCCGGCTTGGTGTACTGCTCGATCTCCGCCTTCGGCCAGGACGGTCCCCTGCGGGACAAGCCGGCCCATGACCTGACCGTGCAGGCGCTCGCCGGCATCGCGGCGCTCAACCGCGGCCTGGAGGACGGCAAGCCGGCCGCCCCCAACATGCCGGCTGCGGACGCCACCGCCTCGCTCATGGCGGCAGCGGCGATTCTGATGGCGTTGCTGGGCAGGGCGCGCACCGGCCGCGGCGACTACATCGACCTGTCCATGTACGATGCGCTGCTGGCGTGGACGCCCAACGTCACCGGACCCGTGTTCGGCGACGATGCGCATCCCGAACCGAAGGCGATGCGCTCATTCGGGGGCGCGGCCATGTACCACATCTACGAGACGGCCGACGGCGAATTCCTAGTGCTCGGCGGCTCCGAAGCCAAGTTCGCGCGCAACCTGCTGTCGGCCTTTGGCCGCCTCGACCTGATGCCCCATGCGGAAATCGAGCCGGGCCTGGAGCAGGAGCCCCTGCGGCGCTTCTTCAGGGAGAGGTTCGCCGAGCATGCCCGCCCATACTGGGAGTCGTTTTTGGATCCGGTGGACTGCTGCTGGGCTTTTGTCCGCTCGCTGAAGGACGCTTTCGAGGACCCGCACACCCGCCAACGGCGCATGCTGCTCACCGATGAGCGGGGCAATCGGCACATCGGGCCGCCGATCAAGTTTGCCGTCGAACCGGCCCAGCCGAACCTGGCGATTCCAGAGTACGGCGAACACTCGCTGGAAATCGGGCGCTCGCTCGGCATCGACGAACGGACCCTTGCCGATTGGCATGCCCGGGGCGTCATCTGATGCGCGGCGGGGTGCGACTTGCAGGGATAGGTTCATGCTTGACGAAGTCACTGAGTTCCTAGCGAAGACCCGCTTCGAGGACATCCCCGAATCGGCGGTGGCGGCAGCCCAGTCGTTCCTGGCCGACAGCCTCGCCGTCGGCGTGGCCGGACGGCGTCACCCGCATCGCGATGCCGTCGTCGGCGTCGCCTCGCGCTGGGGAGCGGGCGCCGATGCGCGCGTGCTAGGCGACGGCATCAGCCTGCCCGCCGCCGCGGCCGCTTTCGTCAACGCCTACCAGGTTCACTGCCTCGAGTTCGATTGCGTTCACGAACAGGCCGTCGCGCACGTGATGACCGCGGTGGCGCCGGCGGCGCTTGCGGAGTGCGAGGCGCGCGCGGCGCCTGTCAATGGGAGCGAGCTCCTTGCGGCGCTGATTGTGGGCGTCGAGGTGGCCGCCCTGCTCGGCCTGGCGGCAACGGCGCCGCTGAGCTTCTTCCGCCCGGCGACGGCTGGCGTGTTCGGCGCCGCCGCCGCGATCGGCGCGTTGCGTCGATTCGATCCGGGACGGATTCGGGACTGCTTCGGCCATGCGCTTTCCCAAGCGGCCGGAACCATGCAGGCCCACGAGGAGGGCAAGCCGACGTTGCCGCTGCAGATGGCGGGCGCGGCGCGGGCCGCCCTGGTGGCCGCCGATCTGGCGCAAGCCCGCATCCCCGCGCCGCGCAACAGCTTGGAGGGTCGCTACGGGTATTTCCGGCTGTTCGAGGAGAGTTGGGATGCTGAAGGCCTGATCGACGATCTGGGCGCTGTTTGGCAGGTCACCCGCCTGAGCCACAAGCCCTGGCCATCCGGCCGAGCCACTCACGGCGGCATCGCGGGCGTGCTAAAGCTGCGTGCGGAGGGCGTCACTGCCGCCAACCTGGCGAAGTTGACCCTGGCCGCGCCGCCGCTGATCCACCAACTGGTGATCCGCCCGGCCAAGCCGACCATGGACGTCAACTACGCGCGCCTGTGCTTCGCCTACGTGGGGGCGGTGGCGCTGTCCGAGGGCCAGGTCGCCCTGGAGCACTTTTCCGCAGCCCGCCTTGGCGATCCAAGCCTGCTGGAGATTGCCGGGCGCATCGGAGCTGAGGTCAACGCCATCTCCGACCCGGCCGCTTTCACGCCGCAGGCGCTGACCGCTCAGTTGCGCGACGGTTCCTCCCGCACGGTGTCAGTGGAAGCGGTGCCGGGTTCGCCGGAAAGCCCGTTGGAGGCGGCCGCCTGCCGGGCCAAGGCCCGTTCCTGCCTGGCCGGCGTTTATGGGGAGTCGGGCCGGGACGAAGCGCTGGCCGACGCCGTTGCGGCGTTGCCCAATTGCGCCGATGCCGCTCGCGTCCTCGATCCGGTCACGGGCGGTTGAGCTGTGCCTTCGAACTACTTTGAGGCGGCCGGCATCGAAGCCATGCTCGCGGATCATCCGGTGGGCGCCGACTTTGAGGAGCTGGCGCGGAGCTTGAGCCGCGACGAGCTGTTCGCCCGCCAGGACCGCCTGTTCCGGCGCTGCGTCGCGCGGGCTTGGCGAACGGGCTTCTACCGGCGCCTGTGGGGCGGGGCCGGCATCGAGCCCGGGGACATCCGCGGACTGGCCGACATCGGCAAGCTGCCGGTGTTCGACAAGTCGGACCTGATGGCGAGCATCGAGGCCCATCCGCCCTTCGGCGACTTCGGCGGGTTCGATCCCCGGGACGCCGATCACGAGCCGGTGATCTTCCACACCACCAGCGGCACCACGGGGCGTCCCCAGCCGCTCCTGTTCGGCGCCAAGTCGAGGGAGGTGCAGAACCTGCTGCTCGGCCGGGTGTACCGCCTTCAGGGCATCGTCGGCAGCGATGTCGTGCACTCCGTTTACGGGCACGGCCCCATCAACGGCGGTCACTACGTGCGCGAGGCGGCGCTGCACTGGACCAATGCGATTTTCCTGTCCGCGGGCACCGGCGTGGAGACGCCTTCGATGCGTCAGGTGGAGCTGATGCGGGACTTCGGGGTCACGGTCATTGTTGGCTTCGCGGACTATCTCAAGCGTCTGGCCGAAGTGGCGGCGGAGCAGGGGCTGGTCATCGGCAGGGACATCCGCGTGCGCATGATCAGCGGGCAGATGGGGCGGGAGAACCGGGCCGCCATCACCCAGCTCTGGGGCGGCGCCGAGTGCTACGACTGGTACGGCGTCGGCGACACCGGGATCATTGCCGGCGAGGGTCCGGACCGGGACGGGCTTTATGTGATGGAGGATGCGCACTACCTGGAACTGCTGGATGTGGACACGGGGCATCCGGTTACTCCCGGCGCGCAGGGCGACATGGTCTGCACGTGCCTGTTCAAAGACGACATCTACCCGGTCATTCGCTTCAACACCCACGATGTCAGCATGGAGCGGTCCGGCGCCTCGGCGCTTGGCTTCAACCTGCGCCGCATCGAGGGCTTCCTGGGACGCAGCGACAACATGGTGAAGGTCAAGGGCATCAATGTCTTTCCCCAGGCGGTCGGGCCGGTGCTCGACGCGTTGCCGGAGTTTCTCGGCGAGTTCGTCTGCCGGGTCGCCGCCGATGGCGCCTTCACGGTGATGGCGGAGGTCAGCGGGCGCCCGCCGGACTTGGCCGACCGTATGCGCGAGCTTCTCAAGCGCCAGCTCGGCATCGCGGTGGAAGTCGAGCTCGTGAACCGCGGCGGCACGGCCCGGCTCTCGGAAGTGGACCGCCGTCAGAAGCCCATACGGCTGGTCGATGAGCGCGCCTGACCGGCGCGGCTGGGATGCCGCCGCCTGGACCGCCGCCTTCGCCGAAGGCCGGGCCGAGCCGCCCGACCTCCTCGAGGCCTGCCTGGCACGAATCCGGCGATTCGATGCGGCGCTTGGCATCTGCAACCACGTGGCGGACCGTGCGGCGCTGTTCGATCAGGCGGCGGATGCCGCGGCGCGCTGGCGGGATGGCGCGCCCTTGTCGCCGTTGGACGGGGTGCCCTTTGGGGTGAAGGCCAACATCGCCGTGCGCGGGTTTCCATGGCACGGCGGGATCGCGGCGTTTCGGGACGTGCAGGCATCGACCGACGCGGATTGCGTGCAGCGCCTGCGCGCCGCCGGCATGATCCCCTTGGCGCTCCTAAACATGCATGAGGCGGCGCTGGGCGAGACCACCGCAAATTCGGCCTTCGGGACCACGCGCAACCCGCACGATCCCGAGCGGATCCCAGGCGGCTCATCCGGCGGCAGCGCGGCGGCGGTGGCGGCGGGCATTGCGCCGGTTGCGCTCGGAACGGACAGCCTCGGCTCCGTGCGCCTGCCCTCGGCCCTATGCGGCGTGGTGGGGTTCAAGCCGGCTTACGACCGGATTCCCCTCGGCGGCGTCCTGCCCCTCAGCCGGCGTCTCGATCACGTCGGCGTGCACGGGCGCAGCGTCGCCGACGTCGCTGCCGTGGCGGGGCTGTTCGAGCCGCGCCGAACCTTGGGCGGCCCCGCCGAAGGAGCCGAGTCCGGCCGGGACGCGCCGCCTCTGGCCCGCTGGGGCGTTGCGGCTGGGCAGCCCGCATTCAAGGCCGTGGCGGCGGCGGTCGATGGCGTCCTTTTCGATGGCGCGGTTGCGCGGTGCGTGGACTGGTCGGACGTGGACCTTTCCTCGGTGCGGCGGGCGGGACTGCTGATGTGCGAACGCGACGCGGCGGCGCGTTACGCCGAAGCCCTCCGCGACGATCCGGACGGATTCAGTCCGGCGTTTCGGCGGCTGGTCGCGTGGGGTGCCGCGCAGCCCGAGGAAAAGGTGCGCCGGGCCGAGCGCCTGCTGACGGACACGTCCCAGCGCCTGCGCGCGGACCTGGAGGAAGTCCTGCTGCTGGGTCCAACCACTGCCCACCTCGCGCCGCGCCATGACGGACGCGTGCCGGAAACCTTGGCCAACCTGACGGCGCCGGCGGCGGTTGCGGGCGTGCCGGCCATCTCGGTCCCGTTGCCCGCCCCATCCGGGACTCCGCCAATGGGGCTGCAGATCGCCGGCCTGGACGGCGCCCAGGTGCTGTCCGCAGCCAAGGCGTTGTTTCCCGGGGTTGCGGCCCCGGTTCCCTGACTGGAGCGAACAAAATTGGACATTGAGCAACTGCCCCGGATCGAGAGCCGGGAGTTCATGAACGGCACCGTCGTCGCGGTCGATGAGTCGGGCGGGACGGCCACCGTGCGGTTTCTGCCGCCGGCGGGCACGACCAACCCCCACGGCGGCGTCCAGGGCGGGTTCGTGGCCGCCATGATCGACGATGCGGTGAGCCTCGCCACCTGGTTTGCCGGCAACGAGCGCGCCTTCGTGACCGCCAGCCTGGCCTGCTACTACCTGCGCCCGGTGCCGGCCGGCTCGCCGCTGCTCGTTCGCTGCGACCTCGTGAGGGCCGGACGGCGTCAGGCGGTTTTCGATGCCGTCGTGACGGCCGAAGGCTCCGACGAGGTCCTGGTCAAGGCCGTGCAGACCCAACAGTTCCTCTAAGGGCTAAGGGCCCGAGCCTTGGTGCCGTGCGGCGCAACGCGGGGTCGCCGTCGGGTGAGCGCGGCGTAAAGGCAGCGGGCGGGCGCCTTCACGCCGCGTTCACGGCGACTGCTCAACGATGTTCCCGGATTGAGCCATGGAGGTTCCCATGCACCCTTCCCTGAGCGTAGCCAGCGTCGGCGAAGGGCGTGCCCCGGGCGGCGAGTCGGTCGCCTGGCTGCGCATCTCGCCATTCGTAGCGCTGCACCTGGCCTGCCTTGCGCCGATCTGGATCGGCGTCAACACAGTCGAGCTGGCGGTCGCCGCCGCCTCCTACGCCGTGCGCGCCTTCGCCATCAGCGTCTTTTACCACCGCTGCTTCTCCCATCGCGCGTTCCGCACGCACCGCGCCGTGCAGTTCGCGTTCGCGTTCCTAGGCGCCGCCGCCACGCAGCGGGGTCCCTTGTGGTGGGCCGCGCACCACCGCCTGCACCACGCCCATGCCGACACCGGCGCGGACCCGCACTCCTCGCCGCGGGGGTTCCTGTGGTCGCACATGCAGTGGTTTCTGTGCCGGGAGAACTTCAGGACGCCCCTGTACCGGGTGCGCGACCTGGCCCGCTTCCCGGAACTCGCCTGGCTGAACCGCTATGACCTCGTCGCGCCGGTAGTGTTCGCCGCCGCCATTTTCGCGCTCGGCGCGTCCCTTGAGCCGGCGTTCCCGGAAACCGATGGCTGGCGCATGCTGGTCTGGGGCTACGTGGTCCCCACGGTGGCGCTGATGCACGCGACCTTCCTGGTCAACTCGCTGTCGCACCGCATCGGCCGGCGCCGCTTCGCCACGGCGGACGGCAGCCGCAACAACGCCTGGCTGGCACTGCTGACGTTCGGTGAGGGCTGGCACAACAACCACCACCGGCACGCCGCGAGCGCCCGCCTCGGCTTCTACTGGTGGCAGCTCGACCTGGGCTGGCTCGGATTGAGGCTGCTGGCCAAGCTGGGGCTCGCTTGGGATCTGAGGACGCCGCCCGCGCCGGTGCTCGAGGAGGGCGCGCGATGCGGATAGCCGTTGTGGGCGGCGGCATCTCCGGGCTAGCGGCGGCGCACGCCTGCCAGACGTTCGCCGACGTGACGTTGTTCGAGGGGAATGCGCGCCTCGGCGGACACACCGACACCCACAACCTGCTTGTGGACGGCCGGGCCCACGCCGTCGATTCCGGCTTCATCGTCTTCAACCGGGAGAACTACCCGCTCTTCTCCGGGTGGCTGGATGAGCTCGGCGTGGCATCGCAGCCCACGGAGATGTCGTTCGGCGTCAGCACCGCGGCGGGGCTGGAGTACGGCACCTCCAGCCTGGGCGCGGTCTTCTGCCAGCGCCGCAACGCCCTGCGGCCGCGCTTCCTGCGGATGCTGAACGACATCCGGCGCTTCTACCGGAACGCCGGCCGGGTTGCGGCGCGGGACGCGAGGCCGCTCGGCGACTACCTGCGGGCGGAGCACTACTCCGAGGCCTTTGCGGAGCACCACCTGTTGCCCATGTGCGCGGCGCTTTGGTCCGCACCCCGCCATCGCGCATGCGACCTGCCGGTCGGGCACGTGGCGGCGTTCATGGCCAACCACGGCATGACCCGGTGGCGCGGGCGCCCCCAGTGGCGGGTGGTTCGCGGCGGTTCGGGCGCTTACGTCCGCGCCTTCGCCGAGGCGTTCGAGGGCGAAGTGCGGCTCTCGTCACCGGTGCGGTTCGTGCATCGGGGCAAGGCCGGGGTGACGGTGGATCTGGACCATGGCAGCGAACGCTTCGACTACGTGGCGCTCGCCTGCCACAGCGACGAGGCGCTGGGGCTGATTGACGCCTCCCCGGACGAGAGGGCGGTTCTCGGCGCCATCCGCTACCAGCCCAACCGCGCGGTGCTGCACTCCGACGCATCGGTCATGCCGCGCAATCCGGCCGCCTGGTCAAGCTGGAACGTGCGGGCGGGCGAGGACCTCAGCTACGAGTTCACCTACTGGATGAACCGGCTTCAGGGACTCGACGCGGCCCCGGACTTCTTCGTCACCCTGAACCCGGCCCGGGAACTGGACAACGCTTGGTTGGAGCGCGACTACCGCCACCCCATCTTCTCCAGCGGCGCCGGGGCGGCGCAGGCCCGCGTGGACCGGATCAGCGGCCGCCGCCGCACCCACTACTGCGGGGCCTGGCAGGGCTGGGGCTTTCACGAGGACGGCTTTCGCAGCGGCGTCCAGGCGGCCCGCCGCCTGCGCGGCCGACTGGCGGACTGACCCCATGATGCGCGGCGCAATGAGCTGCCGGGGCACGGTGACCCATGCGCGTCGGGGCCCGAAGCGCCACGTCTTCCGCCACCGGCTGTGGATGCTCTGCGTGCCGCTCGAAACGGCTGGTGCGCCGACGGGGCTCCTGCGCGGCCTGCTGGCCTCGGTGGACCGGGGGCACCTCCTGACGTCGGGGGAGGTCCGCGCCAAGCTCGCTTCGGCGGACGTTGGGGAGGCGCGAAGCGCGCGCCTGCGCGTCTTTGCGCTGACGCAGCCGCGCTCCCTCGGATTCTCCTTCAACCCCGTCAACTTCTACTTCTGCTGGGTGGGCGACCGGCTCGCGGCGTTGCTGGCGGACATCAACAACACCCCTTGGGACGAGCGCCACTGCTACGTCCTAGTCCCGTCGAATGCCGATTGCGGGCCGGGCCGCGCCTCGTTCCGCTTCGCCAAGCGCTTCCACGTCTCCCCCTTTCTCCCCATGGACGGCCACTACGTGCTGCGCCTCAAGGCCACCGACGACGCCCTGCGCATCGCGATGCGCTTCGATGGCGGCGAGGCGCCGTTCTCCGCGTGCCTGTCCCTGCGCACCCGGCCGCTGACCCGTGCCGAGGCGCTGCGCTGCGCGCTGCGGCGTCCCGCCCAGGGCGCGCTGACGCTGGCGCGCATCTACTGGCAGGCCGGACGGCTGTTCCTTAAGCGGGCGCCCTTCCACCCGCATTCCGCCAGGCACGACGGGGCCAGGCAAATCCTGAAGGAGAGCCCATGATGAGCGACCAAGCGACCCATCGGTTCAGCCGCGCACCGAGCCTGCTGCGGGGCGCCGTGCACCGGGCCCTCACCAACATCGAGTCCGGAACCGTCGTCGTTTCGGAGCCGGAAGGCACCGCCACGTTTGGCGCGGGCGAGCCGGTCGCGCGGCTCTCGGTGCGCAGCCCCGCCTTCTACCGAAGCCTTGCGTTCGGCGGCTCCGCGGGCGCCGGCGGGAGCTACATGGACGGCCATTGGGATTGCGACGACCTGACCGCGCTGGTGCGCATCATGGCGCGCAACCGCCGGGCGCTCGACGGCCTGGACGGCAAGGCGGCTGCGCCCGCCGCGTTGCTCGCTGCCCTCGGACACGCCATGCGTCGCAACTCGCCCAAGGGCAGCCGCCGCAACATCGAGGCGCACTACGACCTCGGGGACGACCTCTTCCGCCTGTTCCTCGATGACCGGATGATGTACTCGTCCGCCGTCTACGACACCGGCCACGAAACGCTGGACCAGGCGAGCGAGGCCAAGCTGCTGCGGCTGTGCCGAAAGCTCGACCTGCAGCCCGGCGACCACCTGCTGGAGATCGGCACCGGCTGGGGCGGGCTGGCGGCGTTCGCTGCGGAGCGGTTCGGCTGCCGGGTCACGACCGCCACCATCTCGAAGGCCCAGCACCAATTCGCCCAGGCGCTGGTCGCCGCCCGCGGGCTGGAGTCGCGGGTGGAGGTGCTGCTCACGGACTACCGGGCGCTGAGCGGCCGCTACGACAAGCTGGTCTCGGTGGAGATGGTCGAAGCGGTGGGCCACCAGTACCTTGACGCCTACTTCCGAACCTGCGCCGGGCTGCTGCGCCCCGAGGGGCTGATGGCGATGCAGGCCATCGTGATCCGCGACGCCAGCTACCGCCGGGCGCTCCGGCGCACGGACTTCATCAAGCGGTACATCTTTCCCGGCGCCTTCATGCCCTCCAACAGCGTCCTGGCGGCCGCCGCGGGCGCCGCCGACCTCACGCTGGTCAATCTCGAGGACTTCGGCGGCGACTACGCGCTGACGCTCCGCGAGTGGCGCCGGCGGCTGGACGCGAACCGTTCGCAGGCCGCCGAGGCCGGCTTCGACGAGCGCTTCCTGCGCATGTGGCGCTTCTACTTCGCCTACTGCGAGGGCGGCTTCCTGGAACGGGCGATCAGCGACGTGCAAATGCTGTTCGCGATGCCCGGCTACCGGGGCCGCGCCTGGCGCGCGCCGGGCGGCCGGAGCCCCGCATGAAGGCGTTGCTGGAACTCGCCGAGCGCGGCCTGTTGCCGGACCCATTGGTGCGCATCGGCGCACGCCGCCTGATCGCCGCGCGGCTGCGGCAGGAGGGCGCCGACGACGCCGAGCGGGCGGCGCGGCGCTACGGTGAGCTGCTCGATGCGCTGCGCGCCGGCCCCGTGGCCCTGGAGACGGCGGCCGCCAACGCGCAGCACTACGAGGTGCCCGACGGGTTTTTCCGCCTGATGCTCGGGCCCCGGCTGAAGTACAGCGCCTGCCACTGGCCGCCGGGCGTCCGTACGCTCGCCGATGCGGAGACCGCGATGCTGGAGCTCTACGCCCGGCGCGCCGGACTCGAGGACGGCATGCGCATCCTCGACCTCGGCTGCGGATGGGGCGCATTCAGCCTCTGGGCGGCCGGACGCTATCCCACCTCGAGCGTTCTGGCGGTTTCCAACTCCGTCTCGCAGAAGGCGTTCATCGAAGCCCGCGCTCAGGAGCTCGGCCTGGCCAACGTGCGCGTGCGCACCGCGGACGTCAACGACTTGCAACTTGATGAGCGATTTGACAGCGTGATCTCGATTGAGATGTTCGAGCACGTGCGCAACCACTCGACCCTGCTGGACCGAATCGCCGGGTGGCTGGCACCCGGTGGCGGCCTGTTCGTGCACATCTTCTGCCACCGCCACCTCATGTACCCGTTCGAGGCGGACGGGGACGGCAACTGGATGGGCCGCCGCTTCTTCACCGGCGGGCTGATGCCGGCGCGCGACACGCTGCTGCACTTCCAGGACAGCTTGCGGATCGAGCGGCGCTGGGAGCTGTCCGGCGCGCACTACCGCAGGACCGCCCGCGCCTGGCTGCGCAACGTCGATGCCAACCGGGACGCTGCCGCCCGGGCGCTTGCCGGCGACGGCGATGTCCGCGCCGCGCGCCGCGAGGCGCAGCGCTGGCGCCTGTTCCTCATCGCCTGCGAGGAGCTGTTCGGCTGGCGGGGCGGCAGCGAGTGGCTTGTCGCCCACTACCTTTTCCGCCGCCGTGGCTGACCGCGCCCGGCGGCGCCGGGGCCTTCGCGCCCGCCTCGGTCGGCTGTTCGCCCTGCAGCTGGCCGTCATCGGCACGGCGACCCTGATCGGCATCTACATCACGCAACTGGTCGTCGAGGACCTGCTGACGCGGCAGGCCCTGGCTTCCGAGGCCGAGCACTACTGGCAACTGCGGGACGCCGACCCCCGACAGCCCCTGCCCCACACGGCCAACCTGCGGGGCTACTTGGCCGAACTCCCATCGCCGGGCGCCGCCGCCGGAAGCCGCCTGCCCCCCGTTTTGCGCGGCGAACAGCCGGGATTCCGACGGGTTCACATGGCGGACGGCAGCCGGCTGGTGCACGTCTCCGACCGGGGCGGCGCGCGCCTGTACCTGGTCTTCGAGGCGGAGCAGGTTTCCGACCTCGCCTTCTACTTCGGCACCGTCCCGCTGTCCATCGTGCTGCTGCTGATCTACGGGCTGCTGTTCGTCGCCTATCGTTGGTCGCAGGCGGCACTGTCGCCCATCGTGGGCTTGGCGCGTCAGTTGGAGGCCATCGACCTTGACCGCATGGGCAGCTTCGAACTCGACTTCGATGCGTTGCGCGAGAACGCCGATGCCGAAGTGGCGACGCTGGTGGATGCCCTTGAGCAATTCGCCGACCGCCTGACGGCGGCGATCGAGCGGGAGCGCGTCTTCACCCGGGACGCGGGGCACGAGCTGCGCACGCCGCTGGCCGTGTTCAAGGGCTCATTGGATCTTCTGGAGCGGGAGCGGGACCGGCCCGCGCACGACCGCGAGGCGCTGGCGCGCATGCGCCGCACCGCCGACGGCATGGAATCGCTGTTGGGGACGCTGTTGCTGCTGGCTCGTCAGGAAATCGAGGAAGGGGATGGTGAGGCGACGCCGGTGCAGCCGATTGTGCAGGCGGAGATCCGGGCCCTTGAGGAAACCGCCCGGCGGCGCGGCAACCGGCTCCAGCTGCATGGGGGCAGCCAACTGACGGTTCAGGCTCCGGCGCCCGTGGTTCGCATCGTCGTCGGCAACCTCCTGCGCAACGCGGTCACCTACACGGAGAACGGCCACGTCGAGGTCACGCTGCTTGCGGATGGCCTGCGCGTCGAGGATGACGGCATCGGCATGTCCCGGGAGGAGCTGGCCAACATGTTCGAGCCCTTCTACCGGGCCGAGGGCAGCCGCGGCGAGGCCAAGGGCCACGGCTTGGGGCTGTCCATCGTGCGCCGCCTCAGCCGGAAGCACGGCTGGACGATCAAGGCGCGCAGCCAGCCCGGCCAGGGCACCTCGGTGGAGTTGCGGTTCCGGGCCGACTAGCTGGGGTTCCCGGCCGCGTCCGGCAGCAGCAGCCGGTAGCCGCGGCCGGGAATCGTGTCCACCAGCGGTCGGTCGAAGGGCCGGTCGAGGGCTTGGCGCAGATTGTAGAGATGGCTGCGCAGGGCGTCGCTTTCCGGCGGTTCGTCGCGCCAGACCGCCCGCTCCAGGTCGCGGCGCGAGACCACCTTGGGATGCTCGCGCATCAGCACGCGGAGCAACTCGAAAGCGGTCCCGGAGAGGGGGACGGGCTGGCCCCGGCGGCGCACTTCGAGGGTTTCGGTGTCCAGGGAAAGCTCGCCGATCTCGTAGCGGGCCGTCAAGCCTTTCGCCCGCCGCGACAGCGCCTCGATGCGGGCGGCCAGCTCCGGCATGTCGAAGGGCTTCACTAGGTAGTCGTCGGCGCCGGCATCGAACCCGGTCAGCTTGTCGTCGAGTTGGTCCCGGGCGGTGAGCATGATGATCGGCGTCGTCACCCGGGCGTCCTCGCGCAGGCGCCGGCAGACGGCAAAGCCGTCCACCCCCGGCAGCATGACGTCGAGCACCACCACGTCATAGGACTCCGTTGCGGCAAGGTGTAGCGCCACCAAGCCGTCCGCGGCGTAGTCCAACTCGTGGCCGCAGGCCTCGAGGTAGGCGCCGACCGTTCCCGCCAGTTCCGCATGGTCCTCAACCAGAAGGACGTTCAGCTTCGCGTCCAAGGGAATGTCCGATTGTCTTCCATCACCGCGCCGGCTTTTCAAGGCGCTCCCGCAGACCGGGCAGGATGGGCATCGCCAAGGCCCACGCGCCGGCTGCGGCACCGAGGATATACCGGCGGCGCAGCCGATCAAGCGTCATTGGCCTTCCCGGCCCCGCATCATCCGGGATTCCGGGGAAGGGCGCGGGCCAGAATGAGGCCGCCGACAGCAGCGGAGGCGAGCGAGCCGAGCAGGATGCCGAGCTTGTCGGCGGCCCAGTGGGCGCCGCCGCCATGCTCGAAGGCGAGGCTGGCGATGAACAGGCTCATCGTGAACCCGATCCCGCAGGCGAACGCCGCGCCCGCCAGCTGCGCCCAGGTCACGCCCTCGGGCAGGGAGGCCCAGCGCAGCAGCACCGCCAGCCGCACCAATCCGAGGATGCCGATCGGGTTGCCGACGAGGAGCCCGAGGGCGATGCCGAGGGTCACGGGGTTGGCGAGGTCGCCAATCCCCATCCCGGCCAGCGGGACGCCGGCGTTCGCAAAGGCGAACACGGGGAGGACGGCGAACGCGACCGGCCCGTGCAGGTCGCGCTCCAGGTCCTTCAGCGGCGAGCCGCCGGCCCGGTCCCGCATGGGGATGCAGAAGGCGATCAGCACGCCGGCGAGCGTTGCGTGCACCCCGGACTTCAGGACGGCGACCCACAGCACCACGCCGAGCAGGACGTAGGCGGGCACGTTGGCCACCCCCCGGCGGTTGAGCGCCACGGCCATCAGCAGGGGAACGGCCGCGGCCGCCAGCATGCCGGCGGACAGCTCGCCCACGTAGAACACCGCGATGATTGCAATGGCGGCAAGGTCATCGAAGATGGCGAGAGCCAGCAGGAAGGCCTTCAGCGCGACGGGTACGCGGGCGCCGAAGGCGCCGAGCAGCGCCAGCGCGAACGCGATGTCGGTGGCGACCGGGATGGCCCAGCCGTCCATGGCGGCGGGCACGTGCCAGTTCAGCAGCGCGTAGATCGACGCCGGAGCGAGGATGCCGCCGGCCGCGCCGATGGCCGGCAGGGCGATCCGGTCGGGGGACGACAGCTCGCCCTCCAGCATCTCGCGCTTGACCTCCAGGCCGATCAGGAAGAAGAACACCGCCATCAGGCCATCGTTGATCCAGAGCAGCAGGGGCTTGTCGATGCCGGCGCCGCCGACCGTGACGGCCAGGCGGGTCTCAAGCAGGAGTTCGTAGGCCGGCAGGAGCGGCGTGTTGGCGGCGATCATCGCCAAGCCAGCGGCTAGGAGCAGCAATGCCCCGCCGGCGGTTTCGAGGCGGATGAAGTTGAGCAGGAACGAGGAAAAGGTCTGCTTGCCCGGGTCGGTGCGCATGGATTGGCTCCGTCTAGTCGGAACGCGCTTCCCTTGCCGCCCGCTCATCAGCCTGCGGTTCAAGGCTTGACGCCTTGGCGCGGCTGCACGTTGAGCGGGGTCAGGACGCGTTGCGTTGGGTTGAACACTGGCTTGCGCTCATTGAGTATAACTGCCGCGTTGAAAGCGGGGCGGCAACGGAAAGAGGGCCGGCGTCCGCGAGCGGTACGCCCGATAGCGAGGATCGCCTCCCCAGCGGCGCTCGGCCGACGCCTCCAGCAGGGGCATGCCGCTCATGCGCGTCAGGAGCAGCCAGACGAAGACCGGCGACATCAGCGTAAGATGGGCCCAGCCGGACAAGGCGGGCCAGGCGGCCACGGCGATGCCGGTCCACAGGAGCACCTCGCCAAAGTAGTTGGGGTGGCGGCACCAGGCCCAAAGCCCGGTATGGATGAATCGGCCGGCGTTCGCGGGGTCCGCCCGGAAGTGGCGCTTCTGCGCATCCGCGATCACCTCGAAGGCGAACCCGGCCGCCCACAGGAGCATGCCGGCGGCGAGGAATCCGTCGGCCGGAGCCCGGGCGGTGGAGGCGATGGCGGCCAGTGCGGCACCGACCGACATCGACACCCACAGGCCCTGCAGCGTCCAGGCCATCAGAAACGCGCTGAAGCGCGTCTTGATTTCGGTGAATCGGCGGTCGAAGCCGTCCTCATGAATGCGCCGAGTGAGGAACAGCCCCAGGCGCACCGCCCACATCCCGACCAGCGCCGCGATGGCGAGGGCGCGCGCGTCCGGCTTCCCCGCAGCCGCCAGGGCGGTCGCCGTCACGGCGAGAAAGGTCATCGAGCCGGTCAGGTCGTAGAACCGTTCGGTCCTTCGCGCCCATGCGAACAGAAACCCGATCCACTGCATCAAGAACGCCAGGGCGATGCAGGCCGCGGGGACCGGAATGCCCGCCAGCGGGAGGGCGCCGTGACCGGCGGCGGCAGCGACGGCCGCGCCCGCAAGGATCGCAGCCCCTATGGCGGACCAATCGCGCTTGCCGGTCGTTGTCGCTCCTGCGGGCTGTGATGCCGCCATCGATTTCCCAATTGCGTGCTGCCGAACCTGACATTGGGGGGTGTCGCCACCCCCCAACTCAATCCGCCCGGCGCTAGGGCGCAAAGTCGTCCAGCAGGATCAGGTCCAGCGGTGCCCCGCCACCGGCGGCGTCTCGCGCCGCTGCCGTGTAGATCCCGCCCGCCTCGACGCTGACGGCGACCGGGCCGATGGCCGCATCGGTTGTGCCTGTCGGCGTGACCGTCACATCGTACGAGCCCAGCGCCAACGGCACAAACCCGGTCGCGTAGACGGAGTAGGCGGTGCCGGCCTCGTAGTCGAGCGTGGCGTCGATCACTGCGTCGGAAGGCGTGGTGGAGCCGCTGGGCACGACCTTCACGTTGAGTTCGCCCGCCGGGATGTCCAGGTATGGCGTCGTTTCCGGAAACGCGAAGCCGGCGACCGCCGGGGCGTCGAAATTGTCCCCGGCGACCACGTCCACGGCCGGGGCGTCCGGCGAGGCGTGGATCAGGCGAACCGCTGCCGGCGTGCGCCGGTCGAGTATTTCGGCCGAGGCGACCGCCTCGGCGTCCTGCGGATCGTAAATCGATGCCAGCAGCGACACCGGCGCCGCGTGCACGATGCGCACCTGCGCATCGGTGCCGCTCAGGTTCTCGACCGATGCCGAAAGCACCAATGGCTCGATCTCCGCAACGCCGTTGACGGCGACCACCGTGGTCCGGTCTCCAGTCACCGGGTCGATGTCCGCCGGTCCGATCACGACGGCGTTGCCGCCCGGAATGATGCCTTCCACCTCGACCGAGACCGTCTCCTCGACCAGCAGGGCGCCGCCGACCGCCTTGTAGGGCACGTCGCTGAACGCCTCCTCCCCGTCGATGCGGATGTTCACGTTCGGCGCGTCGGGCGAGGCATGGATCACCTCGACGAACGCATCGGGTTCCGGGGGCGGCGGGGGTGGCGTTGGGGTCGGCGGCGCCTCGTTGTTGTTCGAGCTTCCGCAACCGGTTAGGCACAGCGCGGTTGCGATGCCCATCAAGAGAGTTTTCATGGCCTGCTCCTTAAGTTGTTTCGCGCAGGCAGCTTCACGCATCCCCCATGAAGCCGGTGTGAACGCGGGCGGAGGTTCCTTTCACGTTCGCTTCACGATGGGGCGTGTGTTCAGCCAGTGGGTCTTTACGGATTACCGTGACCGATCAAGGCGGTTCTTTTTCCGGACATAAAAGCGGACTTTCGGGCCGCAATACACGGCTATGAAGGTGATTAACTACATGTTATATATAGGTAATTATACGGAAAAAAGCGGACATGAAAGCGGACGTATCCGGATTGGAAGACCGAGGAGAAGTCATCGCGGTGATGGAACCACTGCTGGTGAGCGAGGATTCGGCCCATCGACCGAACCTAATTGAGCTTGCGGTGGAGTTGGCCGCCAAGTCAGCGGGGTTGCGGCGCAGCTTGCCGGAAGGAGCAATCGCCGCCTTGGCCGATCTCGTCCGGGCCATGAATTGCTACTACTCCAACCTCATTGAGGGACATGACACCCATCCGGTTGACATCGAACGGGCTCTG
>JAJDYL010000051.1 GCA_022825195.1 Alphaproteobacteria bacterium | reverse complement strand
CCTCGACGGTCGCTGCGGCGGGCTGGTTACCCACAGCTCCGCCGAAGAAGGCCTCCAACACCAGACCGCTGGATACGGCGGTGACGTGATCACCTGCCGACTTCAGCAAATAAATGCACTTCCTGACCGTCACCTACATCTGTCAGCGGAGACGATGACGGTCCGTCATCGCCGCCGGTGCAGCGGCCCGGTCCGGGCGAGCGCCATGGCCGCCCAGCCGGGAACGGCCCCGGCGACCCACCAGGCTCCGTCCTTCAGGATCGCAACCTCCCGGTGCGGCCGGTCGGGATCGGTGTTGTCGTAGAGCATGGCCTCGTCCGCGCGCGCAATCGCCGCCGGAAGATTTGCATGCGAGCGCACGTACCGCCGCCGCGCGTCCGCCTCCGGGACATCGTGGCCGCCGAGCGCGACCCGGTTGCGGATGCGGTCGAGCGCCTGGTCCGACGAGGCGACCGACACATAGTGCAGGACGATCCGGCAGCCCGCCCGCCGCGCGGCCTCCATGTGGCGGAGAACGCCGGAACCGGCGAGCGTCGTTTCCACCAGATGCGTCCGGCCCGCGCCAAGCGCAGCGCCTCGCGCGCCGCCTGTCCGGGACCGCCGGCCGTCATGCCGCGCGCAATCGCGTCGGGGTCGATGATGTCGAGCCCTATGAAGCCGCTCATGCGTGTCAGGGTTGACTTGCCGCACCCGTTCGGGCCGGCGACGACGACGAGGGTCGGCACGGACGCCGGCCGGGTCAGGCGGACTTGTGCTCGGGCGCAACGAGCACCCGGTCCCCTTCCCTGGTCCGAGCGATATAGGCGCCGTCCGAGCGGACGCCGTAGAGCGTGCCTCCGGCCTCGACCTGGGCCGCCAGGTCCGCCTTGATCTCGTCGCGCCAGCCCTTCGGGAATCCCGGTATGTCGGGCGGCGGCGCGGGGGTATGCCTGTGCTCGCTCATGCCGCGGACCCTACATCCAACCGCCGAGCCGTTCAATCCGCTTCCGCATGGTCGCCGCGCCCGACCGGAAGACCCGTCGGCATCATCGGCACGGCAGCCCGCAGCGATGCCGAACCCGGTGCAGGCCCATCCCGTCATCGCTCGCGGCAGACGCGCCGACAGTGCAGACCACTGCGGTGTCGGAGCCCCTGCATGTCGCGGTGTCAGAGTCATCTTCCACCGCTTCCCATGTTGACGACTGGATGGTCGCGCAGCGCGTTGCAACCCGATCCCCTCGCGTGTTCGGGCTACGGCCGTTCAAACGCCACTCGGGCTGAAGCGTTGAAACGCCATCCTGCTGTCTTCCGACATCGCGGCCGGACGCCGATTTCGTATGGACTCGCTGACGCGAGGTAGGGGTCACACCTGCCGCATCGGTGATGCCCTGTCCTTTCGTGGCTCCGCCTGGCTACGCCTGGCCCCTCGCTGTCGCCCCATGCGCCCGCGCATACCGCCAAAACCCCTTGGAAAAGCGCGTATGCTCTTGCGCATTGCGGCGAAACACGTTTCAAACACTTCGCGGTATTTCAAGGGCTTGAGGGACGCCCGGCGCGGTTCCCCAGAGAACCCCGGCCTCTTGCCGGCCCCGGCGGCCTGTAGGACCGATACACGCGCCGATTCCCGCGAGTGTCGCGCTTTCCCAAGATAGCCCCGGCCCCTTCCGGCGCTTCCCGGCCCTCGCAGCGCCGCCCTGGCCCCGCATGGCCGGGTCTGGCGCCCGCTGGCCGATTCCGGAGAAACCGGCGACCGTGACGGGCGCGCTTCGCGACGGATTCTGCCGCCGCGCGGGGCGCTGATTTGGCCGGAAAGAGGGAGGGGCGGCTACAGGCCCATGTCGAAGTCGCGAGACTTCTGCTGCGCGCCGGCGGCCTTTTCGAGCTCGGATTCGCGCGCGACTTGCTTCCCGCCGTCGCCGCCGCGGTCGAGACCGTGGCCCTTGCCGCCCGTTTCGGTCCCGCTGCGCTCGCGTTCCGTGGAGCGCGCGGGCGATTTTCCGTCGCGATCCCTGCCGGTTTCGCGCGCGGTTCGACCCTCCCGCTCGCGTTCGCGGCGGACTTCGCGGCCCGTTCCGCGATCCAGTTGCCGCGCGCGGTCGTGCCCGTCCTGACCGTCGCGGGCGGCTTCATGGCCGCGATCCATCGCGTCAGAGGCGCGTGTCACATGATCGCCGCCCCGCCCGTCGGCGGGATCGCGCCCGAACACGGTCTCGTAAGCCGCCCGTTGCGCGATCGCATCGAGCGCCGCGAGCCGCTCGCCGGTCGCCCGTTCGAGCCGGTCGGCGAGCCTGTGGGCGTCGTCGGTGACGAGGTGGGCGGCATCCCGCGCCCGCGAGATCGCCACATAGAACGCGCGCTGGTTGACCAGGTTGGGGTTCTCCGCCGGCATCGCCGCGAGGATTCGGTCCACCGTCCGGCCCTGGAAGGCGTGGACCGTCGCCGCGAACGCGCGGTCGATATGGCGCAGTTGCAGATCGTGCTGCCGGAGCGTGGTCAGCGAGCCGTTCTCCAGGCGGAAGCGAACCCCGTCCTTGCCCACCGCATCGACGCTCGCGGTCTCGCTGTTGGTGAGGCCGGTGGCCGGATCGTTGCGGGTGAAGCGCACCCGGTCGCCCCGGCGAAGCTCCATCGCCTCGCTCCGGTAGACCTCCACCCCGCCCTTGGCGGCGGCGATGCGCTCCGGCCGCCACGGCGTCCGGTTGCCCCCGGCGTCCTCCAGACGCAGCACGCCCCAGCGCCGGTCGATGGCGGCGACCCGGCGCTCGTCGCCCTTGTCCACCCCGAGCGTCTTGTAGGGACGGTTGAAGATCACCGTGTCGC
>JAJDYL010000045.1 GCA_022825195.1 Alphaproteobacteria bacterium | reverse complement strand
CCGTGCGTGTGGCAGGGGAATTGCTGGCCGCTGTGCCGTCTCATTGTCACACACGTGCTCGGTCCAGCAACCCTGCGGGTCCTCCGGTCGCTGCGCTCCCTGCGGCCTGGGCAAGAAGCTCTAGGGGCGGACCGTGAAAGTCGCCGACCGTGAAGATCGCGGGGCGATCTTCCGCACCAGGATTCGACGACTTTCCGCACCACTCCGCCCCAAGAGCTTCTAAGCCCAGGTGCTTCCCCTGCGCGCGCGTGAGCCAAAGAGCCATCACATCGGCGCACAACGCTCCGGTGACTGCAACAGGAGATCGTCATGAACATCATCGAAACCGTCGACACCATCGAGACCGCCGGGCAGTCCGCCACCGCGACCGTCTGCGACAACGCCGCCCTCTACGGCGCGACACCCGAGCGCGGCGAGTTCGACACCCGCGAAGTCTGGGACGCCGACGACGCCACCGCCGCGGTGCTGGAGTCCTTCCGCATCCTCGCCCAGGGCGTCGGGCCGGACGGAACCCAGCTCGCCGACGAGCGCGAGAGCCTGCTCTGGGGGTTCGTCAACATGCTCGACGCCCAGACCAACCGCCTCGACCGCGCCGCCGACAAGCTCATGCCCGAGCTGCGCGACCTCCAGCGCGCCCAGGACGGCACCGAGATCAAGTCGCTGGAGCTGGAGATGACCACCCACCGCGCGCAGTGCCTCACCGACCGCCGCGACGCCTTCGAGACCATGCGCGACGCCGCCGCCGTGCAGTACCGCGAGACCACCGGCGAGGTCTGGCGTCCGAGGCGCGGCAGCCACGTCTCGCAGACCGGCACGCTGACCAGTGCGGCCATCGACGCCCGCGACTACCAGCGGGCGAGGAAGGACCGCGAGACCATGGCGCACCTGCCGCAGGGAACGCTGGTCGCCATCGCCGGCGGCAAGGACGTCGCCGACCCGGCGGCGGTGATCGCCAGGCTCGACCAGGCGCGCGCCAAGTACAGCGACATCGTGATCGTCCACGGCGGCGGACCCGGCGTCGAGCGGATCGCCGCGCGCTGGGCGGAGCGGAACGGCGTCCACCAGGTCGTCTGCAAGCCGGACTGGGACCGCCACGGACGCGCCGCCCCGTTCCGCCGCAACGAGGAATTGCTGAACCTCCTGCCCAAGGGCGTCATCGCCTTCCCCGGCTCCGGCATCACCGAGAACCTGATCGACCGCGCCCACCAGCTCGGCATCCCGGTTCTGAAGGCGGCCTAGACCGCAGCGCATCGTGGGCCGCGTCGTCTTCCCGGCATCGGGACGGCGGCGCGGCTCGTTTCGCGCAGACGGCAATGCGGCGGCGCCGTCATCCTCGCACGCGCTTCGCGCCGCGCTCGGCATCACCATCGTCTTGCGCGTCGCTGTTGTCGGCTTCGCCGTCATTGGCCTCCGCAGCAAGCGATGCAGTGGCGGGCGACTCAGCGCAGCGCCCGCCGCCGATGCCGCCGTCGCTCCGGCGCGCACGACCGCCCCGGTTCGTGTCGGCACACCTGCCCCGGACTCCGATCCGGGGTCCCGCCACTCAAGCGCCGTGGCGGCTCCCTCTCGCCGGCTTCCCCGGCGTCGATTTCCCCATCGCGAATGCTGTCCGATCCGGCTCTGTCTCTACGGCGGAGCCGCTGTTTCCTCACACCGGACGCAGCCCGCTGCAAGCCCCGCCAGGACCTGCCATGGGGTGCTCTGGAGTGCGCTCCCGTACCCCCGGCGACGACCGGAGACGACCGGAGCATTGCGGATCGAGCGTGTTCCCGAGAGAACCGCCGGATTGTCGTAGCTGCGCGTAGCCGTGGCGTCCCTTGTCGTACCCGGCAACCGGGCCGGTCGCGATTCGTGACAGTGCGCATGGCGATGCAATACGCTCGGTAGTCCGATTGTAAGCGCCGGAATCGACCGGATCGCCCCACCGCGAGCGCCGTCCGGGCGCGCTCTCCACCCTTTCCGGAGGCTCGTCGATACGGTCGGCCGGGAGGCGGTGGAGGTTCGCGACGGCCCCGCAGGACGTGCGGAATTGGGCCGGAAGCGGGCCGGTCGGATCGGAATTCGGGCGGGGTTCCGGCCCGCGCCGGCCCCCGGCGAGCACGAAAAGGAGCAACGACATGGCCCGGAACGCCCGGAAAACTCGCGGAAAATCGAACGGATCCGGCACCCGCGCGGGCGATCCCCGCCGCTCGCGCACGATCCGCTTCTCCGATTCGGAGTGGCAACTGGTCGAGGACGCCGCGCTGCGCCGGGGGATTTCGGCCAGCCAGCTCGTCCGCGCCGTGACGCTCGCGGCTGCCGAGGAGCGCGCCGACCGGCCCGCGGAGGCGTCGCTCTCGCCCGGTCACCTCGCGCTGATCGAGGCGACCTACCGCGCCGTCTACGTGCTGGCGACGATCAACCGGGACGAGATGCTCGATGCCGAGCGCGGGAACGAGCTCGACGAGATCGTCACGGCGGCCCGCAAGACGATGAAAGAGACCATGGACGAAGGCCCGGCGTGATGGATTCGAGCGGCCGCTGTCGCGGTTTCCGCCAACGCCGACGCTGCGTGCCCGACCGTCGCAAGAGGAAAGCGCCGGTCGACGCCGCGCGAAACGACCCTCAGACAGCGACCTCGACGCACTCGCCCGGCGCGATCCGCTCGATGGCGGCCACGATCCGGTCGGCGCACGCCTCGATGCGCGGCCAGGACGTGGACATCAGGACCAGCACCGAGAGCCGCCGCGCGTCGAGATTCTGCTGATGACGCAGGCTCTGGTCCGTCGTGACCAGCAACTCGAAGCCCTCCGTCTCGGCGCGATCGAGCAGCGCGCCGTTGCGAAGGCTCGACCATCCCCGCTCGTAAGCGGTCTCGACCCGGTGATCCGCCAGGTGCCTGCGAAGCGGAACCGGCGTGCCCTGGTCGAACAGCACCTTCATGAAGCCGCGACGTCTTTCAGGCTCCGCGTCTCATGATCCAGCACGCTCTCGACCTGCCAACGCTCGACCCCGGGGAACCAGTCGAGGAACTGCTCGACCGTCGCGCCGTCGCGGAGGTTCTCGAACAGCGAAGAGACCGGCACCCGGGTCCCGCGAAACAGCCACGCACCGCTCACCTTGTCGGCGTCCTGCTCGACGGCGGGACATTGGTTCCACACGACCATCGTTCTCCCTCACCATTCTTCCGGGCGTCTTCGCGTCACGGGACTGCCCCCGGCCGACTCAGCCATGGACAGGTCGAGGACCGGGAGCCCGACTGTAACGCAGATCGCGCCGCAGCGTTCGACCCTGGAGTGATACACCCGGGGGCTCGGATTGTGAACCGAACACGGCCCGGCGATCTGCAAGGGGGCGGCCCGAGAGCGTTCCGCCCGAGCGGGCGCGATCCAAAATCGCGCAGCGCACCGTGCGCCTTTGTCTATAGGCCGAGATCCATCTCGCGCACCTTCGTCTTCGCCGGCGGTTCGGGCACGGGCGCCTTGCGCTGCGGCGCCTCGCGGCCGGCG
>JAJDYL010000049.1 GCA_022825195.1 Alphaproteobacteria bacterium | reverse complement strand
TTTCCGAGGAATGGTGTAGAATAGGCATGAGAGAAAGGCGGCTTCCGGGGCCGCCGTTCCGCTTTTCTGCAGAAAGCATGGCTGGGGCGCCGCAAACGCCCCGGCGTGAGCAGGCGGGAGGGGTGCGCCCTCTGCCCGGCTCGCACGCACGCGGGCAATCACGCGCGCGAACCGCGCCGCCGCGATACGCCCGCCCGCACGCGCACGCACCGGCGCACGATACGCGCGAAACAGGGACACCCCGTCCCGCCCCTTGCCCCGAACGAGGAGATGGCATGAATGGGGAGTGAACGGTCGGGCTCCCGTCGCCATGCTGGGCGTTGGGAGAGGCGGATAGGTGACAGGTTGCATTCGTGCGGTAGGGCTCTCGACCCTGTGAAGGAGATTAACCCGCGCCTGTTTCCGAACGACCCTGGTGAGGCCCGGAGATCGCCGGTGACCTCGTATAGGAGTTTGGCTCGGCCGTTCACGCCCCGCGCGGGGCTCCGCCTCCCGCCAACAGGAGGATGCTAGCCATGGCCCATATCGGGGTCGATCTTCATCAGAACTCGTTCACCGTCTGCCGTCTCGCGGCGGACGGCTCGGAAGCCTTCGAAACCTGGCAGCTCTGCGCGGCGGACCTCAACCGCTTCTGCCTGAGCCTGGACGCGGACGACGAGATCGCCGTCGAGGCGACCGGCAACAGCGCCTGGTTCCGCGAGCAGGTGATCGCCCGCGTCGGCCGGGTGGTGACGGTCAACCCGAGGCAGTTCCAGGTGATCCGCAAATCGGTCAAGAAGACCGACCGCAACGATGCCCGCGCGCTCGCCTTCTTCCTGTCGAAGGACATGCTGCCGCAGACCCGCCCGAAGACCCAGGCCGAGAGCGAACTCGCGTCGGTGACCCATACCCGCGACCTGCTGGTCAAGCAGCGCACCCGGCTCTTGAACAAGATCCACGCGCTCTACAACCGGCACGGGATCAAGCTGAAGAAGGAAAGCCTGTCCAGCAAGCGCCGCCTGATGGCGCTCGACTTCGGTCGGTTCTCCGCCCTCGAGCAGATCGAACTCAAGGTGGTGCGCGACCAGGCGCTGAGCCTCAGCGGGTCGATCGCCGAGCTGGACCGGGAGATCGAACGCACCGCCAGCGCCATGGACGGCTACGACAACCTGGTCAGCATCAAGGGCATCGGTCCGCGCTCGGCCGCCGTGTTCCTGGCGGGCATCGGCGACGTCAACGACTTCGAGAACGCCGACAAGCTGGCCGCCTATCTCGGCATCGTACCCAGGGTCAACCGCTCCAACGAGACCGACAACCCGGGGCGGATCACCAAGCAGGGCAACAAGCTGGTGCGCACCACGCTGGTGCAATGCACGCTGATCGCGATCCGCTACTCCGGATACCTCAACGCCTATTACCGCCGCGTCAAGGAACGGCGGGGCGCTGGCAAGGCGATCATCGCCACCGCCCGGAAGCTCCTCGCCATCATCTACGAAACCCTCAAGAACCGCTGGATCTTCGAGGACTTCACAACCTTCAAAAAACAGCAGGGGCCCGGTCCCGCTGGACAACCATCATAGGAGGCACGAATGACCGCACCCGACCCCCGACCCCGACGGGCGGCGGCGTTGGCCGCAAGGCCCGCCCCCGCCGCCTCCCGCGCGCGGGCGCACGCGCGCCGCCGCGAAACGCGCACGCGCATTATGCGCGGGAGAGGCACGCTCCTCCGGCAACGGGGGCGTCCGGGACCATGGACGGAAAGGAAACTGCAATGCCTTGCGAGCGACCGCCGGACCGGCGCAAACGACCGGCGCGGAGGCCGGCCTCATGACACATCATGACATTCCATGACGCTTCGGCAGGGGGCCCATCCGCCGCCTTGCGTACGCGCGCACGCGCGCGCGCATCATGCGCGGGAGAGGGACGCGCCTCCGGCAACGGGCGTCCGCGACCGTCGATGGAAAGGACGCTGCGATGCCTTGCGAGCGACCGCCGGACCGGCGCAAACGGCCGGCGCGGAGGCCGGCCTCATGACAAAACATGACACATCATGACATTCCATGACATTTCCGCCGGTCTCTCCGCAGCCGCCCCGGCTACGGCGGCGGGCCCATGCGGCAGGCCCCTGAGCCGGGGAGCCCAGGCCCCGTTATGCGTTCAGCAGGTGCCGGCGAAGAGTTCCGGCGGGTCGGCGGCGTCCGCCGGCACCAGGTCGGCGGCGGCGAGCCCGATCAGCCGGAAGGCGCGGCCGTCCGCCTCCGGCCTGAGAAGCTGCTCCGCCTCTTCCAGCAGGCGGTCCGCGCGTTTCGTGGCAAAGACCTGCGCGCGGCTGCGGGTCTGCGTGCGGAAGTCCGCGGTCTTGAGCTTCAGCACGACGGAACCGGCAGCCAGGCCGGCCGTATCGAGGCGGTTCGCAACGGTGCGGGCCAGCGGCGAAAGGGCGCGTGCGAGGTCGTCGAAGCCGCTGCGGTCGGTCTCGAAGGTGGTTTCGGCGGAAATGCTGCGCGTCTCGCTCGCGGGCTGGACCCGCCGGTCGTCCTCGCCGCGCGCGAAGCTGTGGAGCCGCCGTCCGAAGACGCCGAAGCGCGCCGTCAACTCCGCTTCCGTCCAGCGCCGCAGGTCGGCGACGGTAAGCGCCCCTTCGGACCGGAGCCGGCGGGCCATCGCGGCGCCCACGCCCGGGATGATCGCCACCGGCCTTGCCGCCAGGAAGTCCGGCGCCTCCGCCGGGCCGATGACCGCGAAGCCGCGCGGCTTGTCGAGGTCCGACGCGATCTTGGCGAGGAACTTGTTGGCGGCGAGCCCGACCGAGACCGTTATGCCGACCTCATCCTCGATCCGCCGGACGAGGCGGGCCGCGGCAGCGGCCGGCAGCGCGTCCCCCCCAAGGTCGAGAAACGCCTCGTCGATGGAAATCGGCTCGACCAGCGGGGTCGCCTCCCGCATGAGGCCCCGGACCTCGCGCCCCACCCTCCGGTATTTCGCCATGTCCGGGCGCAGCACGACCGCATGGGGGCAGGCTTCGAGCGCCTTGTACATGGCCATGGCCGAGCGCACGCCGAAACGCCGCGCGACATAGCAGGCCGCGGCGACGACGCCGCGCCGCCCGCCGCCGATCACGACCGGCCGGTCGGCGAGGCCCGGATCGTCCCGTTTTTCGACGGCGGCATAGAAGGCGTCGCAGTCCAGGTGCGCGATGCCGACGCGGCCGATTTCCGGATGCGCCGCGAAGCGCGGAGACTGGCAGGACGGGCAACGGGGCGGAACCGGGACGGCGGACGGCCTGCCGCAATTCCGGCAGACGGCCGCGACCTCGCCCGCGTCCATGGAAACCCGTCCGATATGCCGGCCCGCGCCCGCGCCGGAGGAGGCGGCTTTCGCCGCTACTTCATCTTCTGTTCCTTGAAGACGACATGCTTGCGCGCGATGGGGTCGAACTTGCGGATTTCGAGCTTCTCGGTCTTGGTCCGCGGGTTCTTCTTGGTGACGTAGAAATAGCCCGTGTCGGCCGTGCTGACGAGCTTGACCATGACGGTTGCCGGCTTGGCCATCGCGTGCGCCTCCGCTGCAATACTGGAACGGCGGGCAGACTACGGCCCGGCCCGCCGGCTGTCAAACCGCCTCTCGGCGCCGGCCGGCCTATTCGTGCCTGCCGTCGGCGATCATGACCATCGCCGGCAGGAGGAAGAGCACGAACAGGCCCGCGAGCACGAGTCCGCCCAGCATGCTGGCCACGAAAGGCACCAGGCCGAGCATGGCGTCGCTGCGCTCGTAGAGCAGGGGCGAGAGGCCCAGCACCGTCGTCAGGCTGGTCAGCAGCACGGCGCGGAAGCGGTGGCGCGTCGCGGCCGCCGCGGCCGCGATCGCGGGCAAGGCCCGATTGTCCCGGCGGATGATGTTGTAGCGGTCCAGCAGCACCAGCGCGTCGTTCACGACGACGCCCGAAACGGCGATGATGCCGAACACCGACATGAAGCTGAAATCCCAGCCGAGTATCCAGTGCATCAGCACGGCCCCGGCGAAGGCCGCCGGGATTCCGGCCGCGGCGACCAGCGGCTTCCAGTAGCTGCGCAGGAATGCCGCCATGACCGCATACATGGCGATCAATGCGAGCGGCACCAGGGTAGCCAGCGTTTCCAGCACCCGCTTTTCGCTGCGGGCGCCGCCGTCCCGCTCTATCGCGATACCGGGATTCCCGGCGCGCAGCTCCCGGATGACGCTGTCTTCGACCAGCCGGCGGGCCTGGATCGGCGTGATGACCGCGGCGTCGGCCTTCGCCTCGACGAAGACCGCCGGCTTGCCGTCGATCCGCGTCAGTTGGCCCAGCTCCTGTCTTTCCGTAAGCGCGGCCGCCAGGGAGAGCGGAATCTCCCCGCCGCCGGGGCGCTCGATGCGCATCCCGGCGAGCTCCTTCAGGCTCCGCCGGCGTTCGGCGGGATATCTGACGACGACCTCGATTTCCTCGCGGCCCCGCTGGATGCGCTGCACCTCGGCCCCGTGAAGCCGGGCGCGCAACTGCGATCCCAGACCGGCCGGAGAGAGCCCCGCCGCCTTGCCGGCCGGGGTCAGTTCTATCTCGAGCTGGCGTTTGCCCGGCGACAGGTTGTCGTAAACGCCGTAGACGCCCGGTATCGCGGCGAGCGCGGCGCGCAGTTTCCGCGCGGCGTCCTGCAGGACCTGCGGGTCATCGTGGCGTATCGAATAGGCAAGGTTCGGCCTGAGCTTGTTCCGGGTCGTCACATATTCCACATGTTCGAGGCTCGAAACATCGCCGACGCGGGCCCGCAGGGCGCGCTCCACTTCGCTCGGCTGCGCGACGCGGACGGGGCGGCGATAAAGATGGGCCCTTACCGTCGCCAGATGGTCGCCCGAAAGCTCGGCGTCCCCGGGCCGGGTGGACAGGATCCTGCCGACAACGACGCTGACGGACTTGACCGACGCGCCCTCCAGATCCTCGTTCACCCCGTGGGCGGCGTCCCTGAAGCGGTCCGCAGCGGCAAGCGTTGCCTCGAACGGCGAGCCGGCCGGCAGGCGCAGCTCCACCTGCACCATGTTGGAAACGCTCGCTCTCGATTCCGCGAACAGCACCCGCACCTCGTGCTGGCGCAGAAGCAGCACCGCGCACGCCACGATGGCGGCCCCGATGGCGAGCGCTATCCAGACATGGCGCACCGACCAGGAAACGGTTGCGGCGACCACGCTGTCGCGGACGCCGTCGAGCCAGCCGCGCACCGCCCCCTGCCAACCGCTCAGCGGCGGCGCGCTCCAGGGCCTGTCATGCGAGAGATGCGCCGGCAGTATGAAAAAGGCCTCCACCAGGGAGATCGCCAGCACGAACAGCGCCACATACGGGATGACCCTGATGATCTGCCATGTGCCTTCGGTGATGAACAGCAGGGGGACCAGCGCTATCAGCGACGTGGCCGCGCCGACGAACAACGGCCCGGCCACGGCTCTCGCGCCGGAAATCGCCGCGGCCAACGCCGTTCCGCCCCGGCTCCTTTCCGTCGCGATGCTTTCGCCGACGACAACGGCATCGTCCACGACAATGCCGACCATCAGGAAGAACGCGAACAGGGAGCCCATGTTCAAGGTCAGGTCGGCCGGTGCAAAGAAGATCAGCGACCCGGCGAAAGCGAGCGGAATGCCGAACGTCGTCCAGAAAGCCACCCGGAGATCGAACACCGCCACCAGGCAGATGAACACCAGCACCGCGCCGATCGCGGCGTTGCCGAGGACCCGCGTCAACCGCTCGATCGTCAGCTCGACCTTGTCCTCCCAGACGTCGACCGAAATATGCCCGGGCGGGCTGTAGCCGCCGAGGAACTCGACGACAGCGTTCCTTACATCCTTGGTCGATTGCCGGCCGGCCGCGCTTATCCGAAGGAATACCGCCGGTACGCCGCCCGATTCGGTCAGGACGTTTTCATCGACGAACCCGTCGCGGATCCTGGCGACATCGCCCAGCGTCACCACCGTTCCGTCGAGTTGCGCAATGAGCGGAATATCCTCGAATTCGCTGCTGTATTTCCGCTTCGCGACGACCTGCAGCACGACGCCGCCCGCATCGGTCCGCAACTCTCCGAAGGTCAGATTGAGCGAAGCGCGCCTGATCGCCTGCCTTATGTCGCTGATCTTGAGCCGGTTTCGCCTCAGGTCCTCCTCGCTCAGCTCTATCGTGATCTCCCGGTCGCGCGCGCCCTGGAACTCTATGTGGGAGACTTTGGGCAGGGCCAGCAGCGAGTCGCGCAAATTCTCCGCAGCGAGCCGAAGGCCGGCTTCCGTCGCCGAAGCGGACGAGACCGCAACCGTCACGACATCGTTCCGCCATCTGATAAGGGAGACCTTCGGCCGTTCCGCGTTCGGAGGCGGGAAGTTCTCAATGGTGTCGATGGCGCCTTCGACGTCGTTCAGGACCGCCTCGTCATCGGCGAAGGTTTCGAGCTCCACGTCGATCAGGCCGATGCCTTCCTTCGCCGTGCTGACCACCCGGCTGACGCCGGATATGCCGACAATCGCCTCCTCGACCCGGCGGACGACGTCCTCCTGCACTTCCCTCGGCGATGCGCCGGGCGACGGGATCTTGATGGCGATACGGCGCGCGTCGAACTCGGGATAGTTCTGGACCACGAGCTGCGAGCCGGCGATGGCGCCGGCGACGATCAGGAAGACCATCAGCAGGTTCGCGGCGACGGGGTTTGCCGCAAACCAGGCGATCGGGCCGCGGGGCGCGGGCGTTCCGGCGCCTCCTCCAGCGTCGGTGTTGCTCATGCCGCGCCCCTATGCCCGAGGTGTCGCGGGCGTTACCGCGAGGCCTTCCCGGGCTCCCGGCAATGTGCCGACGACGATCCCGTCTCCCGCGTCGAAGGCTTCCACCACCCATCCGCCGTCGATCCGGCCCAGAAGCCGCGGTTCGACCGAGGTCAGTTCGCCGTTCCTTACGACCCAGACGCGGTCGCTTGCCTGCGCGGCCGCTTCCGGCAGCACATAGACGTCCCGATGTACCGGGCCCTCGATGGAAACTTCGGCGAAGGTGCGGGGCAGCGGCCGGCTCTCGACCGGCAGATCGTCCGAAAACTTCAGGTAGACCGACGCGAGCCGGCTCTTGGGGGCCACGACCGAGGAAACCGCCGCGACCTTCGCCCGGTAAGTCCCGGTCCTGGTGCGGACCAGCGCCGACCGTCCGACGATGGGCGACAGATGCTCGAGGTCGCGCTGCTCGATGGGAGCGGTTACGTGGATCGATTCGGGCCGATAGACCACCCCCAGCACCGCCGCCTTGCCGACCTTTTCCGCCGGGCCGGCCAGCTCGCCGACCTCGACGCTCGAAGAGATCACACGGCTGGCGAAGGGAAGGGAAATCTCCGTTCTGCGAAGCTGCAGTTCGGCAAGCCGAAGCGCCACGCGGGCCTGTTCCAGCCTCAGAGCCGCCCCCGCCGGGTCCTCGTTCCGGGCCTCTGCCGCGCCTGTTGCCTGTTCGAGTTCCTCGACCGCCAGGCGGGCCTGTTCGACCTTGAGTTCGTATTCCTCCGGGTCGACCCTGATGAAGACCTCGTTTGCATCGATCGAGCCGCCGGGCTCGAATTTCGGCGAGACCCAGACGATGCGGCCCACCACTTCGGACATCACCGTCGCCCGTTCCTTCAGCTTTACCGATCCCGTCAGTCTGAGCGTCAGCGACTGTTCGGTCGGCTCCGGGCGGATGATGCTGACGACCGGCCTTCTTTGCTCGCTCGCCAGCGCCGACCCGTCGATGCGCTCGACCCGCTCCGGAGCCCGGGCGAAATAAAGCGCGACGGCGACCGCGCCGAGAATGGCGGCGAGTTGCAGGTAGCCGAGCCATTGCGGCCTGTCGGCGCGCCCGTCGGGGCCTGTCGAATCCTGTGGCATCGCTCTTCCCGACCTCGCATCAAATCCAACATGCTGCGACGGAGCCGCCACTCAACAACGAGGCACAAGCGGCCTGCCAACAGGGCTAATATAGTAATTGTGCATAGCCGGAGGCGCAATCGTTTCGGCTGAAACGTCAGTCCCCTGCCAGCGTAGCGACATGCGCGCCGACGCATTCCTCCAGCGCCGCCAGGTCGTAGCCGCCTTCGAGCACGGCGGCCAGCCGGCCCCCGGCATGGCGGCGGGCGGCGGCCAGCAACCGGCGCGTGGCCCAGGCGAAGTCGGCGGCTTCGAGCTCGAGCTGCGCCAGCGGGTCCGCGCGGTGGGCATCGAATCCGGCCGACACGAGGATCAAATCCGGGCGGAACGCGTCCACCGCCGGCAGGACGCGCTCCTCGAAGCGCTCGCGGAACGCCTTGCCGCCGGCCCCCGGAGGCAGCGGGGCATTGACGATCTGTCCATGCGCCCCGGACTCCCGCTCCGCGCCCGTGCCGGGATAGAGCGGCATCTGGTGCGTCGAGGAGAACAGCACCTCCGGTTCGTCCCAGAAAATCGCCTGCGTGCCGTTGCCGTGATGGACGTCGAAGTCGACCACGGCGACCCTGTCGAGACCGTGGACCGCACGCGCGTGCGCCGCGCCGGCAGCAATGCTGTTGAAGAAGCAGAAACCCATCGCGCGGGCAGGCTCGGCATGGTGTCCCGGCGGGCGCATGGCGCAGAACGCGGTATCCGCCTCGCCCCCGACCAGGGCGTCGACCGCCGCCAGCGCCGCGCCCGCCGCCCGGAGCGCCGCTTCCTTCGTTCCCGGCGAGGCGACGGTGTCGGCGTCGAAGCGCACATGGCCCCGCTCCGGCATGTTGCCGAGCACGAGGTCCACATAGTCCCGGGAGTGGACGCGCTCCAGCGCCTCCCGCCCGGCCTCCGGCGGCTCGCGGCGCTCAAGGCCGCGGAAATCGGGCGCATCGAGCGCGGCCGCGACCGCGCGGGCCCGCGACGCCCGCTCGGGATGGCCAGGACCGGTATCGTGGCCGGCGGCGGAATCGTGGACGAAGAGCAGCGGGGTCATGTGGAGTCCGGCCTCCCGGCCGAGCGGGTTCCCGATCCGTCATCATAACCGGATTGGCCGGGCATCGGGGCCCGGCCGGCCGGAGGGTCGGCCCGTCTCGTTGACTTCCTCCGCCCCCGGTCCCAATTTGCGCCGCCGTCCGCCCGCAGAGCGGCGGCATGAGAGCTGCCCATGACAATCATCGCGGCGCGGTTACGATCGTCGCAAGTCGCTGTATCGGCAACTGGTCTGGCATTGCTGGCGCTCTTTGCGTTCTGGCCTGCCGGAGCCGGGGCCCAGCGCCCTGCGCCCGTCAGGGTGGACAAGGTCGTCGTCCAGCCGCTGGCGGAGACCGCGCCGGTATTCGGCCGGCTCGTTTCCCGCATGCGCGGTTCCGTGGCGGCCCAGACGATCGGCGCCGTTACCGAAATGCGGGTCCAGGTGGGCGACCGCGTGGTTGAGGGCGATGTGCTCGCCGTGCTCGATATCGAGAAGCTGACCTCCGAACGCGATGCCCGCGCCGCCACGGCTGATGCCGTTGCAGCCCGCGCCGTCGCCGCCGGGGCCCGGCTGGAGCGCGTCGAGCAGGAGATCGCACGCTACGAAAGGCTGCGCCGCTCGGCGGCCTTCAGCAAGGCGCGCCTCCAGGACAAGGAGCAGGAGCGGGCGTGGCTGGGCTCCGAACTGGACGCCGCCCGCGCGCAGCTCGTCCAGGCCAGGGCCAGTCTGGCGCTCGCGGAAATGAACCTTGCCCGCGGCACCGTCCGCGCGCCTTATGACGGCGTGGTGACGGCGCTGCACACCGAAATCGGCTCCTATCTGAAGGAAGGCGGCGCCGTGGTGGCGCTGGTGAACGACCGCAAGCTGGAGATCGAGGCGGACGTGCCGGCGGCGCGTATTGCAGGGCTGGCGCCGGGCGCCGAGGTGGCGGTGCTGTTGCCGGACGGCAGCAAGCACCGCGCCACCGTGCGGGCGGTGGTGCCGGACGAGAACGCGATGACGCGCACCCGCCTGGTCCGCTTCACGCCGCACTTCGGCCCAACGACCACGCCCCTGGCCGCCAACGCCGCGGCAACGGTGGTGCTTCCCGTCGGAGCCCCGGCCCCGGCGCTCACGGTCCACAAGGACGCGATCGTGCGCCAGGGGCCGCAGGCCCTCGTCTTCGTTGCGAACAACGGCAAGGCGGAGCGGCGCCCGGTGCGCCTCGGCCGGGCCTCCGGCACGCGTTTCGAGGTGCTGGACGGCCTCGCTGCAGGCGACCTCGCCATCGTGCGCGGCAATGAGCGGCTCAGGCCCGGCCAGCCGGTGCTGGTGCCGGGCGCCAAGGCCGGCAGGCCGCCGCCGCCGAAGGCGAAGACCGGATGAATCTCGTCCGCTTCGCCATCGACCGGCCCATCGCCGTGATCGCGGCGGTGCTCATGGTGGTGCTGTTCGGGCTGGTGGCGCTCGAGACGATCCCGATCCAGCTGACGCCGGACGTGCGCAAACCCGTGATCACCGTCCAGACCTTCTGGCCGGGCGCGGCGCCGGCGGAGGTCGAGCGCGAGATCGTCAACCGCCAGGAGGAGGTGCTGAAAGGCGTCGAAGGCCTGGAGGAGGTGGAGAGCCGGGCGGAAAACGGACGCGCCAGGGTCACGCTGACCTTCGCCATCGGCACCAATATGGACCGTGCGCTGCTGCTGGTCGCAAACCGGCTCGACCGCGTTACCGGCTATCCGGACGAGGCCGACCGCCCGACCCTGCGCACGGCGGGCGCGGAAGACAACGCCATCGCCTGGTTCGCGATCCAGACCGCCAGCGACAATCCGCGGCCGATCCATACCTACGGCGACTTCGTCGAGGAGGTGATCCAGGATCGGCTGGAGCGCGTGGAGGGCATCTCCCGGACCGACGTCTTCGGCGGGGTCCAGCGCGAACTGCATATCACCGTGCTGCCCGAGCGGATGGCCCAGTTCGGCCTGACGGTCACGGAGATCACCCGCAGACTCAGGGCCGCCAACGCTTCGGCCTCTGCCGGCGACGTGGAAGAAGGCAAGCGGCGCTACATCGTCCGCGCCGAGGGCGAACTGGACACGCCGGAGGCGGTGCGCGCCGTCGTGCTGCGCACCGAGGCCGACAGCGCCACCGGGCGGATCGGGCGCGTGACGGTCGGCGATGTGGCCGATGTGGCCTATGGCTATTCCGAACCGCGCGCGCGCATCCGCAGGCTGGGCGCCAACGCGGTGGTGATGAACGCCAAGCGGGAGGCCGGGGCGAACGTCATCCAGACCATGGAGGGCGTGCGGGCCGCGGTCGCCGAGCTGAACGAATCCCTGCTGCCGTCCGAGGGTCTCGTCATGGACCAGGTCTATGACGAGACCGACTACATACTCTCCGCCGTCGGCCTCGTGCGGCAGAACATCCTCGTCGGGGGTGTGTTCGCGGCGATCATGCTGCTCCTGTTCCTGCGGTCCTGGCGGCCGACCCTGATCGTCTCGCTGGCAATCCCCGTCTCGGTCATCGGCTCGTTTGTCGCCATGGCCATGCTGGGGCGCTCGCTCAACGTCGTGTCGCTCGCCGGCATCGCCTTTGCGGTCGGCATGGTGGTCGATGCCGCCATCGTGGTGCTGGAGAACATCTACCGCCTGCGGGAACGCGGCATGGGGCCGCGCGAGGCCGCGCTGCGCGGGGCGAGCCAGGTGTGGGGCGCGATCCTGGTCTCGGCGCTCACGACGGTGCTGGTCTTCGTGCCGATCCTGGCGATGGACCTGGAGGTCGGGCAGCTGTTCCGCGACATCGCGGTGGCGATTTCGGTGTCCGTCATGCTGTCGCTGCTGGTGGCGATCACGGTCATCCCGGCGCTGTCGCGCCGCCTGCTCGCCACGCGCATCTGGACGGGCGGGCGCATCGAAATACCGGTGCTGGACGGCCTGGCGCGGCGCTACGCACGGGCCACGCTCGCCTATGCGGGAACCGTGGTCAGGAACCGCAAGGCCGCGCTGCTCTCCGTCGCGGTCATCACGGGGCTTGCGGTCGCCGTCGCCTGGTGGCTTACGCCCAAGCTCGATTACCTGCCGGACGGCAGCCGCAATTTCGTGCTCGGACGGGTGTTGCCGCCACCCGGTTACAACCTCAGGACGAACGGTGAGATAGCGCGGGAGATCGAGGACTCGACGCGCGCGCTGTGGGCGAGCGAAACCGGCCCCGATTCCGAACCCGGCGGGCCGCCGAAGATTTCCAATTTCTTCTTCGTGGCGCTTCCGTCCTTCACGTTCGTCGGCGCGTCCTCCGTCGATCCGTCCCGGCCCGAAGAGCTGGTGCCGGTCCTGCAACGGGCTTCGTTGCGCGAGCCCGGCACGTTCGGCTTCTTCACCGTGGCGTCCATCTTCGGGCGCGGCATCGGCGGCAAGCGGTCGATCGACCTCGACATCTCCGGGCCCGACCTCGAAACGGTGATGGCGATTGCGGGCCGGGCGACGGGAATGACCGCGGCGGTGCTGCCGCGCAGCGAGGGCAACCAGCTTCGCCCGATTCCGGGTCTCGAACTCGGCGCCCCGGAAGTGCGCGTGATACCGGACCGCCTCCGTCTTGCGGACAACGGCGTTTCGGTGCGGGAATTCGCCGACACCATCGATGCCTTCAACGACGGGCTCCGGGTCGCGCGGGTAACCATCGACGGCAAGCGCACCAATCTCGTGCTCAAGGGGCCGACCGACAATGTCGCCTCCACCCAGGGCATCGATTTCCTGCCCGTGGTCACGCGGAGCGGCCATATCCTGCCCGCCGCATCGCTCGCCAGCATCGAGGTGACCACCGGGCCGACCGAGATCCGGCACAAGGAGCGGGTCCGCACGGTCACGCTGCAGATCCGGCCGCGCGCGCAGATGCCGCTCGAGGAGGCGATGGACCTCGTCCGCGCCGAGGTCATCGGGCCGCTCTCGGCAGGCGGCCTGCCGGACGGCGTCAAGCTGCGGCTGTCGGGCGCCGCCGACCAGTTGACCGTCACATGGGACCATATCGTCATCGACCTGCTGATCGCCGTCGCGATCGTGTTCCTGGTGATGGCGGTGCTGTTCGAGAGCTTCGTCTATCCGCTGGTCATCATGGTGTCGGTGCCGCTGGCGACGGCGGGCGGCGTGCTGGGCCTTGCCGTGCTGAACCTGTTCGCCTTCCAGCCGCTCGACATGCTCACCCTGCTCGGCTTCATCATCCTGGTCGGCATCGTCGTCAACAATGCCATTCTGCTGGTCCACCAGGCGCTGTTCCATATCCGCGAGGGGAACATGACGCCGTCCGACGCAATCCGGGAGGCGACGCGGGACCGGCTGCGCCCGATCTACATGTCCACGCTCACCAGCATCTTCGGCATGGCCCCGCTGGTGCTGTTCCCGGGCGCGGGCTCCGAGCTCTATCGCGGGCTGGGCTCGGTCGTGCTCGGCGGGCTGTCGCTCTCCGCCGTGCTGACGCTCACCATCATCCCGCCGTTGCTCGGCCTCATCCTGGCGCCGCTGGAGGAGCGCCGGCGCAACCGCCTCGCCGCCGCGGAGCCCGCAGCGGCGGAGTGACCCTGCCGGACCGGCGCCCCATCGTGGTAAGACTCCGCACGAACGAATGTCGGAGAAGCGGCCCTTATGAAATTCGGCATCTTTTACGAACACCAATTGCCGCGCCCCTGGGGGCCGGACAGCGAGCGGCGCCTGCTGGAGGAGTCGCTGGCGCAGATCGAACTGGCCGACCGGCTGGGCTACGACTACGCGTGGGAAGTCGAGCACCACTTCCTCGAGGAGTATTCGCACTCCTCCGCGCCGGAAGTGTTCCTCGGCGCGGCCAGCCAGCGCACCCGCAATATCCGCCTCGGCCACGGCGTCATCCAGCTGACGACCAACCATCCGGTCCGCGTGGCCGAGAAGGTCTCGACCCTTGACCTGCTCTCCGGCGGGCGGGTGGAGCTCGGCCTCGGCGAGGCGCAGGGACCTGTGGAACTGCATCCCTTCGGCGTGCAGGTGCGCTCCAAGCGCGACCGCTGGATCGAGGGCGTGAAGGCCACGATCCCGCTGTTCACGGAGACCGCGTTCGAATTCAGCGGCGCGTTCTACAGCTACCCGAAGCGCAATGTCGTGCCGAAGCCGCTGCAGAAGCCGCATCCGCCGCTCTGGGTCGCCTGCTCCAATATCGAGACCATCGAGGATGCGGGCCGCTGGGGCATGGGGGCGCTCGGCTTCCAGTTCGTCTCGCCCGAGGCGGCCAAGGCCTGGGTGAACCGCTACTACCTCAACCTCACCCGCAATCTCGACAGGATCTGCGACTACCCGACCAACCCGAACATCGCCATGGTCTCCGGCTTCATGTGTTGCGAGACCGACGAGGAAGCCGTCGAAAAGGCGGCCGGGTGGACCTTCTTCATCTTCTGCCTCAGCCATTACGGCCGGCACGGCATCTCCGCCCCCGGCGAGACCGACCTCTGGAAGCTCTACCAGGACTGGCGCCACACCGAGAAGGCGCAGCAGGCGCTGACCGCCGGGCTGATCGGATCCCCGGAGACCATCCGCCGCAAGCTCCGCGCCTTCGCGGCCGCCAATGTGGACCAGGTGATCCTTCTCAATCAGGCCGGACAGAACACGCACGAGGACATCTGCGCCTCGCTGGAGCTGTTCGCCCGCGAGGTGATGCCGGAGTTCCACGGCATGGAGGCGGCGCACGAGGCGTGGAAGGCGGGCGTGCTCGCCGGCGAGATCGAACTTGAGGACCTTTCGGTCGAGGGCGCCCGGCGCTATGCGCACCAGAACGAGGACATCGTTCGGCTCACGCCCGAGCAGTTGAAGGCGAAGATGGCGGCCAAGGAAGCGGCTGCCGCCGCCGAATAGGAGGAACCGGCCCATGCGCGCGCTCGTTCTCGAAGGCCATGGCGGCCAGGACAAGCTCTCCTTCCGCAGCGACTGGCCGGAGCCGGAGCCGGGGCCGGGCGAGGCCGTCATCCGGGTCGGGGCCTGCTCGCTCAACTATCACGACGTGTTCACCCGGCGCGGCATGCCGGGCATCAAGGTGCCGATTCCGGTCGTTCCCGGCCTCGACCTCGCCGGCGAGATCGAGGCGCTCGGCGAAGGCGTGGAGGGCTGGTCGCCCGGCGAGCGCGTGCTGCTGGACCCCATCTGGCCGGACCGGGGCCTGATGGGCGAGATGCTCGACGGCGGGCTTGCGGAAAAGGCGCTGTGCTCCGCCGGACAGCTCATCCGGATCCCGGAAGGCGTGAGCTTCGCGCAGGCGGCCTCCCTGCCGGTCGCCTACGGCACGGCGCACCGCATGATGTTCGAGAACGGTCATGTGAAGGCGGGCGAGACGGTGCTGATCCTCGGCGCCTCGGGCGGCGTCGGCAATGCGTGCGTGCTGCTCGCCAAGGCCGTCGGCGCCCATGTCATCGCCGCCGCCAGCAGCCAGGAGAAGCTCGACCGGCTGATGGCGCTCGGCGCGGACGAGGGGCTGAACTATATCGAGACCCAATTCGAGCGCGAGATCTGGAAGCGCTACGGCAAGCCGACCCGGCGCTCCTATGACGGCGGCGTCGATGTCGTGGTCAATTTCACCGGCGGCGACACCTGGGTGCCTTCGATGAAGGCGCTCAAGCGCGGCGGCCGGATGCTGACCTGCGGGGCGACCGCGGGTTTCGATCCGAAGACCGACATCCGCTACATCTGGACCTTCGAGCTCCAGATCCTCGGCTCCAACAGCTGGACCGTGGATGGCCTGAAGGAGATGATGGCGGACATCGCCGCCGGACGCCTCGACCCGCCCATCGACGTGGAACTGCCGCTGGAGGACGCCGCCGAGGGCGTGCGGATGCTGGAGGACCGCGAGGTCTTCGGCAAGATCGTGGTCGTACCGTAGGCGGGCCTGCGCTGCGGACCGCCTAACCCGCCAGTTCCGGCATGTTGGCGGCGCGGCTGCCCAGCGGGATTGCGGTCATTTCGGCGACATCCCTGGCGGCCTCGACTGCCGCGCCGGTGGCGACGCCGCAATCGACCTGCATGGCGTTCAGGAAGCTGACGATATCCTCCGTCGGCAGGTTGCCGACCGAGCCGTAGTCGCCGGGAAAGGCGATGCCGCCGCCGATGCCGCAGATCGACCCCTCCACCATCGCGACGCCCGCATCGAGCGCCGCCATCACATTCGCCTGCGCCCAGCCCCGCTTCTCGTGGACATGGAAGCCGAACTCGCAATCGGGGAAGCGGTCCAGCGCCATGCGGAACAGCGTGCCCACCTGGCGCGGCTCCTCCATGCCCGTGCTGCCGGCCAGATAGAAGCGCTGCACGCCCAGATTGCGCAGCCGGCCGACGCAGTCGAGCGCGCGTTCCGGCTCGATGACGCCCTCATAGGGGCAATAGAGCGACATGCCGAGCGCCATGATGAAGGCGCGGCCCGCCTCGTCGGCGACGCGGAAGCAGTCCCCGCCGGCCTGGATCGCCTCGTCCACCGTCATGTTCTGGTTCTTCGCCATGTAGCTGCCGCTCACCGTCATGAGGCCGAGAATCTCGTCGATGTCGGTCTCGACGGCGCGGAGCGCGCCGCGCTTGTTCGGCACCAGCGCGCGATAGACGGTGCCCTCGCGGCGCTTCACCCGCGAGACGACCTCCTCGGCGTCCGTCAGCATCGGCACATAGCGCGGGCTGGCGAAGCTCGTGATCTCGATGACGGGAAAGCCGGCGTCGGTCAACCGGTCGATCATCGCCACCTTCACATCGGTCTCGATCCACCGGCCGAGCGATTGCAGGCCGTCGCGCGGCCCGACCTCGACAACCGTCACCCGTTCCGGCAGTGCCAGCATGGTCTCCCTCCCGTCCCGCCGGTTCCGCCCGCCGCCTCAGTCGAGCGGCAGGCCGGCCGCGCGCAACTCCGTTTCGTCGAAGCCGAGCCGCTCCACGAGGACGGCCCGGTTGTCGGCTCCGAGCTTCGGCCCGGCATGGTGGATCCCGCCGGGCGTGCGCGAGAACTTGCCGACCACATTCTGCATCCGGATGGGTCCGCCGAGCTCCCCGTCCTCGACCGCGACGATGTTCTCCCGCGCCTGGAAATGCGGGTCCTCGAAAATCTCCGCAATGCTGTTGCAGGGTGCGGCGGCCGCGTCGAACCGGTCGAACAGCGCGAGGAGGTCGTCGCGGTCGAACCGCAGGATGGCCGCCTGGAGCGCCTCGTCGAGCGCCGGCGCGTTCTGGATGCGGAGCCGGTTGTCGAGGAAACGCTCATCCCGGACCAGCTCCGGCACTTCCAGCGCCTCGCACATGCGCTCGAAGGTGGATTGCGCGCTGCCGGAGATCGACACCCACCTGTCGTCCTTCGTCCGGTAGGTGTTGCGCGGCGCGGTGAAGGGCAGCCGGCTGCCATTGCGTTCCTGGACGATGCCGAGCTGGTCGAAGTCCACGACCTGCGGCCCGAGCAGCGTGAACAGCGGCTCGTAGATCGCGAAATCCACGACCTGCCCCCGGCCCGACCGGCGCTTCTCCTGCAGCGCCACCATGGCAAGGAAGGCGCCCATCAGGCCCGAGCTCTCGTCCGCCAGCCCGAAGCCCGGCAAGAGCGGCGGCCGGTCGGCATATCCCGTGATGTAGGCATATCCGGAATAGCCCTCCGCCAGGGTGCCGAAGCCCGGCCGGTGGCTGTTGGGGCCGGTCTGCCCGAAGCCCGTCAGGCGCACCAGGATGAGGCCGGGATTGATCTCGCTCAGCACGTCGTAGCCGAGCCCCCAGCGCTCCAGCGTCCCCTTGCGGTAGTTCTCGACCACGATGTCGGCGTCGGCAACGAGGCGCTTGACGATCTCGACCCCGAGCGGCGTGCGCAGGTCCGCGGTGACCGAGCGCTTGTTGCGGTTCACCAGCTTGAACATCAGCCCGACGCCGTCCTTGTCGTTGCCCCAGAAGCGCAACTCGTCGCCGGTATCCGGACGCTCGATCTTGACGACCTCGGCGCCGAAGTCCGCCAGGAACATCGTGGACACGGGGCCGGCGAGGAAATTGGAGATATCGACGACCTTGACGCCGGCAAGCGGCGGAGCGGTTTCAGGCATTGCGAGGACCCATCGAGGCCGGGACGCGCGAAACGCCCCTTCGGATACGGGAACCGTGCCCCGAAACCGCCGCGCATGCAACCGCCGGGACGGCCCGCCCTAAAACCCGCGCCGCTTGCCGCTCGTCCGCATTCTCTCGTCAGGCGGTGGACTGCAACCCGGCGGCCTGTCCGATTGTCCGGGGCCGCCTCACGGCCGGGGCCTTCCCCTCGGCGGGTCCTCCCAGTAGGGGCGGGGGCCGTAGCGCTCCACCAGGAAATCCACGAAGGCGCGGACCTTGGCGGAGAGGTGGCGGTCGGCGGGATAGAGAGCGTGGATGCCGGTGTCGAGCGCGCCCGGCGCGGCGCGGTAGCCGGGCAGCACCTCCATGAGCCGCCCCGACTGCACCTCCTGCCCCACCAGCCAGGAGGGCAGCAGCGCGATGCCGAGCCCGCCGAGCGCGGCGGCGTGAACGGCCTCTGTGTTGTTGGTGCGCAGATTGCCGCCGACGCGCACCTCCGCCAACCCGCCGGGGCCGCCCAGGTTCCAGTGCACATTGCCGTGGTGGCGCGTATAGATGAGGCAATTGTGGGCCGCGAGCTCCTCGGGGCGCTCCGGCGCCCCCGCCCCGGCCAGATAGCCGGGGCTGGCGCAGAGCACGCGCCGGTTGGGCGCGAGGCGGCGCGCGATCAGGCTCGAATCCTCGAGCTCGCCCACCCTCACGGCAACGTCCGCGCCGACCTCGAGCAGGTCCACGAAATTGTCGGTGAGCGTGAGCTCGATCCGCACCTCCGGATAGCGCGCCAGGAAATCCGGCAGCGCGGGCGCGACGTGCCTGACCCCGAACGCCGTCGGCCCGTTGACATGCAGCGCCCCCCGCGGCGCCTCCTCCAGGTGCGAGACGGCGGCCGACGCCTCGTCGAGCTCGGCCAGGATGCGCGAGACGCGCTCGAAATAGAGCCGCCCGGCCTCGGTCAGGCTGAGCTTCCTGGTGGTGCGGTGGAGAAGCTGGGCGCCCACGCTGTCTTCGAGCCCCGCGACCTGCCGCGACACCGAGGAGGGCGCCAGGCCGAGCTGCCGCCCGGCCTCGGAAAAGCTGCCGGCATCGACGGAAGCGGTGAACAGGCGGATGGCGTTCAGGGAATTCATTGCCACCTCATCTTTGCATATGATGCAAATATTATATCGATTTTCGTATTATTGTAAATAGACGAGGAGGTAATAAATGGTGCGTCAACGGAAATCCGAACCCGGAGACAGGACCGATGACCCAAAGATACGACCTTCCCACCCAGGCGGAAATCGACCGGGCGGTCGCCCGCGGGCGGCAGTTGCGCGCCCAGGCGTTCGCCGGCGCGTTCGCCCGGCTCGGGGCCTTCCTCGCTGCCGCCTTCGCGCGGCTGGCGGCGTCGACCGCCGCCCATCGCAGCCGGCCCGCCTGAGCCGGCTTGCCTTCAGCCCCGGCGGCCCCAGGAGCGCTGCGGCACATCCCTGAAGAGCGAAACATGGGTGTGCACGCAACGCCACGGGTCGCCGGGCTTCTCCCGCGTGAAGACCGCCGTCGTCCGGCCCGGCCGGTCATAGGCGGTCCCGTCCTCGTGGAAGCCGGTGGAGGTCCAGGCCGTCATCCCGAAGGCCATCAGCCGGTCCGGCGACACCATGCAGCGCAGGCCCTCCGTCCGGTGCTCGAAACCTTCGATATCGGGCCAGATGCTGCGCCACTGCCGTGCTTCCAGCGCATCCAGACCCTCGACATGGTCCATCCAGGTGCCGAAGCCGAGCACGTCCGGGTCGAAGCGCTGCCGCGCGGAGGCGAAATCCCGCCGCGCCACTTCCGCCCCCCATTCGTCGAACCAGGCCCGGATCGCCTCCATATCCTCGGCGGGGGCATCGAATTCGACCATCGCGCTTCCTCCCTGGCCGTGCTTATCATGCGCCGGAGCGGGGGGAGAGGCTATGCATACCATCGACGACGCTTTGCTTCGCCGCCAGATAGCCGCGGTCTTCGAGGCCTGGGGCATGGCGCGCGACCATATCGAGACGACCGTGCATGTCATGGTCGAGACCGATCTCGCCGGCATCGACAGCCACGGCGTCGGCATGATGCCCTGGTACCAGAAGGCGAAGGAGGAGGGCCGCATCGAGCCGAGGCCGGAAATCCGCATCGAGCGCGAGGCGGGCGCGCTTGCGCTCATCGACGCCGGGCGGAGCCTCGGCCACCCGCCCGCCGTGCTCGCCATGCGGACCGCCATGGACAAGGCGCGGCAGGTGGGCGCAGCGGCGGTTGCGGTGCGCAACTCCAACCATTACGGCGCGGCCGGCTACTATTCCGGGATGGCGGCGGAAGAAGGGCTGGTCGGCCTCTCGCTCACCAATGCGCCCACCAAGCAGGTCGCCCCGATGTTCGGCGCCGACGCCGCGCTCGGCACCAACCCCATCGGTTTCGCCGCCCCGGCCGCAGCGAACCGGCCTTTCGCCCTCGACATGGCCACCAGCACGGTCGCCTTCGGCAAGGTCTCGATCGCGCGGCGCGCGGGCAAGCCGCTGCCGGAAGGCTGGATGGTGGACCGTTCCGGCGCGCCGATCACGGATGCGCCGCACGGGCACGATGTCGGGCGGTTGACGCCGCTCGGCGGCACCCGCGAGCTCGGCGGCCATAAGGGCTACGGCCTCGGCGCCATGGTGGAGATCCTCTGCGCGACGCTCTCCGGCTGCCTCGGCCACGAGACCGGGCACTTTTTCCTCGCCGTCGATCCCTCGCACCTGCGGGAGGAGGGCGCATTCGAGACCGACATGGACCGGCTGCTCGACATGCTGCGCGCGACGCCGCCCGCCGACCCCGCGCAGCCAGTCATGGTGGCCGGCGATCCGGAATATGCGGCCCATGCCGAACGCAAGGCGAACGGCATCCCGATGACCGAGACGCTCTTCGAGGAACTGCGTGACGTCTGCCGGCGCTCCGGCGCGCCCTTCCTGCTGGAGGGCGCATGATTACCGTCCCGCATAGCCTGCTGGCGGCGCAGATCCGGGCGGTGTTCCTCGCCTGGGGCATGCGCCCGGGGCCTGTCGAAACCGCCGTGGAGCTCATGGTCGAGGCCGATCTGCGCGGCATAGACAGCCACGGCGTCGGCATGCTGCCGACCTACGACCAGCGCCGCCGGGACGGGAAGATCGACCCGCTGGCGGAAGTGCGCACGCTCCGCGACGGGCCGGTGCTGACCCTGGTGGACGCGGGCCACGGCATCGGCCACCCGGCGGCCCGCTTCGCCATGGAGCGGGCCTGCGACAAGGCGGCGGCAGCGGGGCTCGGCGTCTCGGTCGTGGTCCACTCCAACCATTTCGGCGCGGCCGGCGTCTATTCCACCATCGCCGCCGGGCGCGGCCTCGTCGGCTTCGCCTGCACCGGCACGACGCAACGCTCCGTGGTGCCGACCGGCGCGCGCGAGCCGCGCTTCTCCACCAATCCCATCGCCTTTGCCGCCAGCCCGGCCGAGGGCGACCCGTTCTCGCTCGACATGGCCACCAGCACCGTCGCGGTCGGCAAGGTCAATATCGCGCGCCGGGCCGGCAAGCCGCTGCCGGAAGGCTGGGCCGTGCGCCCGGACGGCCTGCCCGAGACGGATGCGGCAGCCGCCTTCAATGCGAAGCCGAAGCGCCTGACGCCGCTCGGCGGCAACCGCACGCTCGGCAGCCACAAGGGTTACGGCCTGGCGATGGTGGTGGAAATTCTGGCAAGCGTGCTGGGCGGCGCCAATGTGGGCGGCGTCGATCTCGCCACCGGCGAGCCCGACCGGTTCATCGAGGTCGGCCACTTCTTTCTGGCGCTCGACCCCGCCTTCTTCAACGACCGTTTCGCCGGCGATCTGGGCTCGCTGATGGCGGAACTGCGGGCGACACCGCCGACCGACCCGGACCGGCCGGTGCTGGTGCCGGGCGACCCGGAGCACGAGGCGCGGCGCGAGCGGCTCAGGGCCGGCATCCCCATGACGGAAACCCTGTTCGAGGAAGTCCGCGCCGTCGCCGGGCGCTCGGACGCTCCGTTCCTGCTGGAGCAGGCATGTTCCGCCGCCTGCTGATCGTCGCGCACGCCCCCTCGCCCAACACGCTCAGGCTGCGCGACGCGGCCGCGGCGGGCGCCCGCCATCCCGACATCGAGGGCGTCGAGACGGAGGTGCTGGGCCCCTTCGACACGACGCCGGACCATGTGCTCGCAGCCGATGCGCTGCTGCTCGGGACGACCGAGAATCTGGGCTACATGAGCGGCGCGCTGAAGGACTTCTTCGACCGCATCTACTATCCCTGCCTGGAAGAGACCCAGGGCCGCCCCTTCGGCTTCTATATCCGCGCAGGCCATGACGGCACCGGAACGCGGCGCGCGATCGAGACCATCGCGACCGGCCTGCGCTGGCGCGCGGTGGCCGAACCGGTGCTTTGCCGGGGAGAATGGAAGGAGGCGTTCGCCGCCGACTGCGAGGAACTCGGCATGACGCTCGCGGCCGGCCTCGAAGCCGGCGTGTTCTGAGCGCCCGAACGGCGACCGGGGCCGGAAAAGTCCCGGCGCCGGCTGTTGTCGGCCTGCGACGGGGCGGCCGTCAGGCGGCCTGCTGGCGCTCGGCCTCCGGGGCGGCGACGAGGCCGTCGACGAAGGCGGCGATCACGCTCTCCAGCTCCTCCGAGCCCGCCGCGGTAAGCAGGCTGCCGTCCACGGTCAGCGGCGCTTCGGACCAGACGGCGCCCATCGCCTCGACGCGGGCCCGGGACGCCTCGACGCCGGTGACCTTGCGGCCTCTCGCGGCTTCCGCGGCCACCAGCATTTCGACCGCATCGCCCACGATGGCGACCGGCTTGCCGGCGTCGATCATGCCCTTCACCACGCGGCGGGCGTGGGCGTTTTCCCGGAGCGCGGCGATGCTGCGCTCGCCGCCTGGCACGAGCAGGCCGTCGAAATCGCTCGGCAGCGCGTCCGTGACGCGGGTGTCGATGTAGAAATTGTGGCCCCAGGTTCCCTCGTGCCAACCGTTGGCGAGCCCGACCTCATGGCTGACGATGCGGATCGCGGCGCCTTCGGCGGCCAGCGCCTTCTGCGTGTCGGTCATGACGATTTCCTCGAAGCCGTTGGCGACGAGCACGGCGACGGTCATGCCGGAAAGGCGCTTCTGGTCGGACATGGGGCGGGTCTCCTCCTTCGATCTCACGGTCCATTCGCCAATCCGCGACTGTAAGGCTCCTCTCCCGTTCCGCCATATAAGGGCGTCGGGGCAAAGCGGTCATGAGCGCGGAAGCTTATTGAGGACACGATATAGAGACCCGCCGGGCGCCGTTCAAGCTGTCCCGGCTGTGCCGATTGTCGCATCGGCGCCGGCCTCTCCCCCGCCATCCTGCCGCCGCGCCGACATCGTCGGCGGGGGGCGGGGCAATGCGAGGGGAGGGCCGTGCCTGCATCCCGGGGCCGTTAATATTATCCCGTAAATTCAATGCATTGTAAGAAAATTGCCGATATTCTCAATTTTTGTTCCAGAAATGAGTTGACATAACGGAAATTGTAGTAGAATGGGCATGAGGAAGGCGGCTTCCGGGGCCGCCTTTCCGCTTTCTGCAGGAAGCGGTGGCTGGGGCGCCGCAAACGCCCCGGCGTGAGCAGGCGGGAGGGGTGCGCCCTCCGGCCGGCCCGCTGCCGCGCGCGGGCGCGCGGGCAATCAGGCGCACGAACCGCGCCGCCGCGATACGCCCGCCCGCGCCCGCACACACCCGCGCGGCATACGCGCGAAACAGGGTCGCTCCCCGCCGGGCGGTCCCGTCCGTCAACGCCGGCCTCCCGGCCCGGTGCGGTCCCGCACCGCAGCCGGGCTTTCGGTATCGAACACGAGCGGAACGAAAGGAGCCGCCGCCCCATGCCCATCATCGACCCCGCCATTGCCCTCTCCACACGCCAGGAAGCCTTCCGCCGCCACTACGCCGTCCCCGGCAAAGCCCCGCGCCGGGGGCTGTCTCCCGGCCTCTCCGCCAGACCGGCAGGGCCCGGGCGCGGCGGAGGGGAACCGGATGCATCGCAAGACAGATATGCAGGAAAGGAATGGCATAGCTTTGGTGAAGACATGGCGAACATGACAAAACATGACACATCGCGACATTCCGTGCGCAGGGTCCCGGTCCCCGAAGCTGCCGGACCCGCGCCTCCGCCCGCGGCGGGCGCGCCGGATGCAGGCTGGAACCGGGCGCGCATACGCCGGCCCTTCCCGGCGGGGCGGCGCGGGGCTATACGGAAAGCATCGGCAGGTGCGGGGCGGCATGGCGGGTTTCGAAACGGTGCTGATCGGGATCGCGGTGACGGCGAGCGCGCTCGTGTTCGGCGGCATGGTGACCTTTACCGGCTTCTTCGCGCCGATGGTGTTCCGCAAGCTCGACAAGCCGGTCGCGGACGCCTTCATGCGCGACGCCTTCGGCCCCTATTACAGCGCCATGGCGTTCTGCTCCGGCCTCGCCGCCGTCACCGCGGTCTGGGTGCAGCCCTGGGACGCGGCGATCATGGCCCTGGTCGCGGCCGCCTTCCTGGCCTCGCGCTATGTGACCATGCCGCAGACCCAGCGCCTGTTCGATGCGCGCGAACGGGGCGAATACGGCGCAGCGGAGGAATTCACGCGCATCCACAAGCGCGCGGCCTTCCTGAACATGGTCCAGCTTGTCGCCGTGCTCGCCGCGCTCCTGCGCCTCGCGCTCTGAGGCGCCGGCGCCGCCATGCGCAGGAGCCTCCGGATCGGCCTGGCCGTTACCGGTGCGCTCGTCTGCGCGCTTGCCGGCTACTGGCTCTGGTGGGCGCTGCAGGGCCGGCCGGACCACGACCGGCCTGCCGTCGGCGGGCCGTTCGAACTGATCGACGGCGACGGGCGCACAGTCACGGAGCGGGACTTCGAGGGCCGGCACATGCTGGTCTATTTCGGCTACACCTTCTGCCCGGACGTGTGCCCGACGACGCTGCTCGGCGCGAGCGAGGCGCTGGACGAGATCGGCCCGGCGCTCGCCTCGAAGGTCCGACTGGTCTTCATCTCCATCGACCCGGAGCGCGACACGCCCGAGGTCGTGAAGGAGTATGCGGGCCACTTCCACCCCGGCACGGTCGGACTCACCGGCACGCCCGAGCAGGTGTCCGCCGCCGCCCGCGCCTGGCGCATCTACTTCCGCAAGGCCGACGCGGAGGAGGACGGCAGCTACCTCGTGGACCATTCCTCCATCCTGTTCCTGATGGACGGGGACGGACGCTATGTCACCCATTTCGGCCATGAGGCGAGTGCGGCGGACATGGCGGCGGCGTTGAAACGCCTGTTGTGAAGGGCGTCGTCCTCGCCGCCCCGGCCTCGGGCAGCGGCAAGACCGCGATTGCCGCGGGCCTCGTGCGCGCGCTCCGCCGGCGGGGCCTCGCCGTGCAGCCCTTCAAGGCGGGGCCGGACTATATCGACGCCGGCTTCCTCGCCGCCGCCGCGGGGCGCCCCTGCCGCAATCTCGACCCCTGGGCGATGCGTCCCGGAACGCTGGCCGCGGTGCTCGGCGCCGATGCCGACATCGCGGTCGTCGAGGGCGTCATGGGCCTGTTCGACGGGCCGGAAGGCGGCGGCGGGTCCACGGCCGATCTCGCCGCGCTCACCGGCTGGCCGGTCGTGCTGGTCGTGGACTGCGCGCGGCAGGGCCAGTCCGTCGCCGCGCTGCTGGAGGGGTTCGCGCGCCACCGCGGCGACATCCGCATCGCGGGCGCCGTCCTGAACCGGGTCGCGGGCGCGCGGCACGAGGCGCTGCTGCGCGAGCGGGCGGGCGCGGTGCCGATCCTGGGCGCGGTCCCGCGCGATCCAGCGCTCGCCCTGCCGTCGCGCCATCTGGGCCTGGTGCAGGCGGGCGAGCATGCCGGTCTCGAAGCCTGGCTCGACCGCGCGGCGGACGCGGTGCCGGCGGCGGCGATTCCGTTCGGCCCGCTTCGGCTCGCCGGGGCGCGGAAAGCGGACGGAACGCCCCTGCCGCCTCCCGGCCAGCGCATCGCCGTCGCCCGCGACGAGGCCTTTGCGTTTTCCTACGAGCATGTGCTGGCCGGCTGGCGGCGCGCCGGGGCCGGGATCGCGTTCTTCTCGCCGCTCGCCGACGAGGCGCCTGCGGGCGATGCGGTCTTCCTGCCGGGCGGCTATCCGGAGCTCCATGCCGGACGCATCGCCGCGGCCGGCAACTTCCTGAACGCGCTCCGCCGCCATGAGGGGCCGGTCTATGGCGAGTGCGGCGGCTACATGGTTCTGGGCGAAGGTCTGGTGGACGCCGAAGGCCGGCGCCACGCCATGGCGGGCCTGCTGCCGCTGGAAACGAGCTTCGCCGACCCCGTCCGGCGGCTCGGCTACCGCCGGCTCGAGGCGCGCGTGGATTTTCCGCTGGGCAGGCGCTTCCGCGGCCACGAGTTCCACTATGCGCGCGCCGTCCGCGAAGGGCCGGGCGGGGCCTTGTTCGAGGCCGCCGACGCGCTCGGCCGCCCGCTCGGGCCCACGGGCCTTGTCCGCGGCCTGGTCGCCGGCTCGTTCATGCACCTGGTCGATACGGCCCGATGACGGACGAGACCGCCGCAGCGGCGGAACGGTCAGTCCCCGGAAGACGCGCCGCCCTGGCTCAGCAGGCCCCGGTAGATTTCGTCGTCGCCGATGACGCCGACCAGCCGGTCCTCCTCGACCATCAGCACGGGGCGGCCGGTGCGGTGCCGGATTTCGATGGCCGTCCGCATCCGAAGCTCCGGCGGCGCGGCGCAGATGTCGCCGGCGGCGAGCGCCGCGAGATCCATGTCGGGCGCGAAGCGCCGGATCGAGGCCGGCCCCGGCTCGACCGATGCTTCCACCGGCTCGCCCGCGCCGCCGAGCGCGAGCCGGTTGCGGCCCGACCAGTCGAGCAACAGGGCCCCGCCCTCGCGCCTGATGTCCGCCACGGGCGTCATCAGCGAGCGGCAGCGCAGCACGTTGAGCGCATCCATATGCGCGATGAACTCCGCCACATAGGCGTTGGCCGGGTTCAGCACGATCTCCTCCGGCTCGCCGAACTGGACGATCCGGCCCGCCTCCATGATCGCGATGTGCCGGCCGAGCTTGAGCGCCTCGTTGAGGTCGTGGCTGACGAACAGGATGGTCTTGCCGAGCCGGCGCTGCAGGTCCAGCAGCTCGTCCTGGAGATGCTCGCGGATCAGCGGGTCGAGCGCGGAAAAGGGCTCGTCCATCAGCAGGATGTCGGAGTCGGTGGCAAGCGCGCGGGCGAGGCCGACGCGCTGCTGCATCCCGCCGGAAAGCTCGTGCACGAACCGGTCCCGCCAGCGGTCGAGATCGACGAGCTTCAGCTTCTCCTCGACGACGGCGTCGCGCTCGGCGCGGCCCGCGCCGCGCAGTTCGAGCCCGAAGCTCACATTCTCATGCACGGTCCGCCAGGGCAGCAGCGCGAATTGCTGGAACACCATGGCGATCCGCTCCATGCGCATGCGCCGGAGCGTGGCGGCGTCGCAGCCGGCCATGTCCAGCGGCGCGTCGCCGTCCTGCACCAGCACCTGCCCGCGGGTGACGGGGCAGAGCCCGTTGACCGCGCGCAGGAGGGTCGATTTGCCGGAGCCGGAGAGGCCCATCAGCACGCAGATCTCGCCCTGCCGGACAGTCAGCGACGCCCCGGCCACGCCTACGACCGAGCCGGTTTCGTCCTGGATTTGCTGCCGGTCGGCGCCCCGGTCGAGCATGTCCAGCGCCGCCCCGGTATTGCCGCCGAACAGGATGTCCACGTCCTTGAGTTGGATTGCGGAAATGGCTCAGCCCCGTTCCCTGCCGCCGCCCCGCTGCTTGCAGATGCGGTCCAGCAGGATGGCGACGATGACGATGGCGAGCCCGGCCTCGAAGCCCTTGGCGATGTTGACCGTGTTGAGCGCGCGCAGCACCGGCACGCCGAGGCCCGGCGCGCCCACCATCGCCGCGATGACGACCATGGAAAGGCTCAGCATGATGCACTGCGTCACGCCCGCCATGATGGTCGGCATGGCATGCGGCAGCTCCACCTTCCAGAGCAGCTGGCGGCGCGTTGCGCCAAACGCCTCCCCGGCCTCGACCAGCGGCCGGGGCACGCTCGAAATGCCGAGATGGGTAAGGCGGACCGGGGCCGGGATGGCGAAGATCACGGTCGAGATCAGGCCGGGCACGACGCCGAGCCCGAACATGATCATGGTCGGTATCAGATAGACGAAAGTCGGGATGGTCTGCATCAGGTCGAGCACCGGGCGGATGGCGTTGTAGAGCCAGGGCCGATGCGCTGCGGCGATGCCGACGGGCACGCCCGCGGCGATGCAGATCGCGGTCGAGAACAGGATGAGCGTCAGCGTCTGGACCGTCGTTTCCCAGTAGCCGAGATTGACGACCAGCAGCAGCGTCAGCACCACGGCGGCGACGAGCTTCCAGGACCGGTGCAGCCAGAAGGCGAGCGCGGCAATGGCCGCCACAAGGAGGAGCGGCGGGAGCGCCAGCGCGAGGTCGGTCAGCCCCTCGATCAGGAACTTCAGCACCTCGGACAGGTAATCGAAGAACCACGCCGCATGGTCGAGCAGCAGGTCCACGAAGGACGCGATCCACTTGCCGAGCGGAATCTTATGGTCCGTCAGCCAGTCCAAGATCTACCCCGCGGCGTTCCCGGCCGTCCCGGCCGAGTGCGGCTAAAGGCCGAGATGCGCCTTGACCGCGGCCATGCCGTCGCCGCCGTCCAAGGTCGTCACGCCGTCGAGCCAGCCGTCGAGCACGCCGGGATTCGCCTTGAGCCATGCGGTCGCCGCATTGTCCGGCTCCTCGCCCTCGTCGAGGATCGCCGTCATGATCTCGTTTTCCATCGCCAGCGTGAATTTCAGGTTGGCGAGCAGCCTGCCGACATTGGGGCATTCCCCGGCATAGCCGCGCCGGACATTGGTGAACACTTCCGCGCCGCCGAAATTGGGGCCGAACCAGTCGTCGCCGTCGGCAAGGTAGGTCAGCTCGAAATTGGCGTTCATCGGGTGCGGCTCCCAGCCGAGGAAGACGATCCATTCGCCCTTCCGGTTGGCGCGGGCGACCTGGGCCAGCATGCCCTGCTCGCTCGACTCGACCACCTCGAAACCTTCGAGCCCGAAGGCGTTCTTGTCGATCATGCTCTGGATCAGCCGGTTGCCGTCATTGCCGGGCTCGATGCCGTAGATCTTGCCCTCCAGCATGTCCCGGTGCTTCGCAATGTCGGCAAAGCTCCCGATGCCGCCGTCGGCCGCCGGCTTGTTCACGGCGAGCGTGTATTTGGCGCCGGTCAGGTTCATGCCCACGGTCTCGACCGACCCGTCCTCGCGATAGGGCGCGATGTCGGCTTCCATGGTCGGCATCCAGTTGCCGAGGAAGACGTCGATATCGCCGTTCTTGAGGCTGGT
>JAJDYL010000050.1 GCA_022825195.1 Alphaproteobacteria bacterium | reverse complement strand
AGAACCCGCGTGTATCGCGCCGATACACGCTCGCTCCTGCAAGAAATGGACACCGGAAGGCGGCCAAAGGCGCCAAACGAGTGCCGCAAGGCAAGCTCCCCGCGCGCATGCGCCGCCAGCATCATCGATGCGTCGGGTGTGCCGGAATCGCCCGGCCTGGGCCGGTCGGAACCGCGATTCGCGCTGTTCGGGAGGTCGGGAAATCGACGCCGGGGAACCCGGCGGAGGGGAGCCGCGCGGCGATTGAGCGGACGGCCCGGCCGGCATGAGCGAGGGCAGCGGTGCGAAGCACCGTACCGAGGGGGCCGGCGGCAGCGGCGGCACTCGTGCGGACAGTGCTGCACGGCGCAGTGCGGAGGGCAGTGAACGGCGAAGCCGTCACCGGCGACGCACGGAGTGCAGCGGCGGCGAGCCGGGCCGATGCCCGCAGCCGGCGCAGCCGGCCAGGGCGAGCGAGGCGAGCCGCCGGGCAAGCGGAGCGCGCAGCGACCGAAGGGAGCGGAGGCGCGAGGGATAGGAGCGGTTATCGCAGGGAGCGCCAGCGACCGGAGATTTGAGCGGATAGCCCGGTCGCGAAGCGACGCGCCCGACACCATCGAACGAACGCGGGCAGGCGCATCCATGCCGGGCACCGTCGTCGTCGGCAGCGTCGTCACGATCTTCGCGGGCGTCACCGTCAACGAAGCGGGCATTGCGAGCGCCGTCAACGGACCAATGTGCTGCGGGGGAAGAGCGGCGGAGCCGCCGCGGAGCGCGGCGCCGCAGGCGGCGCGCGACGCGAAGGCGAGCCGCGCGGGCGGTGTGCGCACAGGAAAACGGGCCGCGCCGCCGCCGGAGCGACGACGCGGCCCGTCGAGGCGCTGCGGTCAGGCCGCGACCTTGTCGACCGGGATGCCGAGGGAGTGCGCCTTGTCGACGAGGTTCTCGGTGATGCCGCTGCCGGGGAAGGCGATGACGCCCTTCGGCAGGAGGTTGAGCAGCTCGTCGTTGCGGCGGAACGGGGCGGCCCGTCCGTGGCGGTCCCAGTCCGGCTTGCAGACGACCTGGTGGACGCCGTTGCGCTCTGCCCACTGCGCCGCGATCCTCTCGACGCCGGGGCCGCCGCCGTGGAGGAGCACCATGTCGGCGTATTTCTCGCGGACCTTGTCGAGGCGCTCGATCACCGCCGCCGGGTTGGCGATGTCCTTGCCGCCGGCGATGGCGACGAGGGTGCCCTGCGGCAGATGGGCCTGGGTCTTGCGGTCCTTCTTCGCGCGGATGTAGTCGCGGGCGTCGATGGCCGCCGAGGTCAGATGGCCGGTCTGCGAGACGTGCGAACCGCGCCGGGGCCGCCAGGTGTTGCCGGTGACGGTGCGGTAGCTCTCGGCGGCGGCGTCGCGCATGGCCTCGAAGGCGTCGCGCCGCGCGGTGAGGTTCTGCGCGCGGTCGGTGGTGAGCTCCAGCTCGAACGACTTGATCTCGGAGCCGTCCTGCTCGCGCTGGAGGTCGCGGAGGTCGGGCATGAGCTTGTCGGCGGCGCGGTCGAGGCGCTGGGTCTGGGCGTCGAGCATGTTGACGAAGCCCCAGAGCATGCTCTCGCGTTCGTCGGCGAGCTGGAACCCGTCCGGTGCGACGGCGTCGGCGAGGAGACCGAAGGCTTCCTGCATGGCCGCGAGGGCTTCGTCTTCGTCCCAGACGTCGCGGGTGTCGAACTCGTCCCGCTCTGGGGTCGCGCCGTAGAGCGCCGCATGCTCGCAGACGGTGGCGGTGACGGACTGTCCGCCGTTCTCGATGGTGTCGATATCGAAGGTCATGACGATTTCCTTTCGGTTTCACGTTCGGGGCCGATCCCCGATGTGATGTCCTGTTGGGGCACGCGCGCACAGGGCAAGCACCTGGCCTTGGAAGCTCTTGGGCGGGGTTGGTGCGGAAAGTCGCCGAACTTGGTGCGGAAGATCGCTCCGCGATCTTCACGGTCGGCGACTTTCACGGCCCGCCCTAGAGCTTCTTGGGCCAGGCCGCAGGGAGCGCAGCGACCGGAGGACCCTTCAGGGTTGCTGGCCCGAGCACGTGTGACACAATTGGACAGCACAGCGGGGTGGCGTAATTCTCTCCACCTGCACGGCCCCCATCGGCGGTTCCGCGCGGCACGACCTCGGAAACGATCCACGGACCTGTCCGCCAGCTTGCAAGCGGAGCGCGCAGCGAGCCTGCGAGCGAAGGCGATAGGGATCGCAGCGGTTTCGGAGCGAGCGCCAGCGAGTGGAGATATGAGCGGAGAGCCCGGGCCGAAGGCATCGCCCAAATCCCCCCGCACAACAGGAACGGGGCGGCGCATCTCACGCGCCCTCCCGATCGGCCAACACCCCGGCCGCCCATTCCGCCGCACGCGCCAGCACGTCGCCGTGACAGGGGAGCGGCTCGCACCAGCAGGCCAGCCAGCACCCATCGAGCGCCGCCAGCTCTTCCAGAGATACGTCGCCCGCCTGGATGTGGCGCCAGAGATGCGCGCGATAGCGGGCGATCACCTCATCCCTCGAACCGTCCTCGCCGATTCTGAACGGGTTTCCCCATTTCGTGCGGCGGTCGATCAGCACGGTGTTGTCGACGACGTGCGCGTATTCGAACTCGTCGCGCAGCTCCGGCTCGGTCTTCAGATTGACGACGGCTCTCATGGACTCCCTCCACTCCTCGGGTCGGCTTGCCCGACCCTCCGCTCTCCTCTTCCTCCACCGGACCGGGAGCCCGCGCCGGCCTATGAGGCGGAGGCGGAGGCGCAGGCGGAGCGGAACAGCGACGCGAAGCGCGCGCGGAGCGCCGCCGCGCCGAGCGCGACCAGGTCGTCGTTGAAGTCGTTGCCGACAGGGACGATGACCGTGGCGGCGACGCCCGCCCGCGCGCAGCGCCGGGCAAGGCGCTCGGCCGCGAGCGCGCCGTCCTCGTCGTTGTCCCGCGCGATCACGAGGTGCGCGAGGCCGGAGGGACGCGCGAACGCGCCGAGGCTCCCGGCCGAGAGTGCCGCCGCCGCGTGGATCTCCGGCACGGCGGTGACCAGCGAGAGCACCGTCTCGATGCCCTCGCCGACGACGAGCGGAGCGAGGTCGGAAGGCGCGCCGAAGCGCACCGCGAGGCCGTGGATGCGGCCGAGCGCCTTGCGCGGCGCGGCGACGCCCGCCTTGGCGGGCGCGCGGGGATCGAGCCAGGTGCGCTGCACCCCGAGCAACCGGCCGTCGTCGCCGGTGACGGCGGCGACCAGCGCCGGGAAGCGGCGCACCAGGGAGCCTTCGCGATAGCGAAGCTCCGGGTGATAGCGCAGCGCCGCGAAGCGGCAGCGCGAGAGACCCCGGGCGTGGAGATAACGCTCGGCATGGCTGCCGTCGATGGCCCGGCAGCGCCGCCACAGCCGGCGCGCGGCCTCGGTCGCGTCGTAGGGCGCGTCCGAAATCGCGGCGGGCGAAGCCCCCGGTCGGCAGGCCGGGGCGGCCGGCAGGGCGAGGAAGGCGCGCGCCTCGTCGAGCGCCGCGCGCAGCGTCGGCGCGTTGATGCGGTAGCGGATCAGGTCGAGCAGGTCGCCGTGCTGCCCGGTTGCCGCGTCCGTCCAGCCACCGGGCTTTCCGGAGCCGGACAGGCGGACGAAGAGCGAGCGCCCGCGGGCGCCGTCGAGGTCGCCGCAGATCCAGTAGCGGCCCTGCCGGCGGCCGTTGGGGAGATAGCGCCGGCAGACGTCCTCGGCGCGCGCGCCGAGCGCGGCGGCGATGACGGCGGCGGGAGACGGGCCGTGGTGCATGAGGGACCTCCTTCCGGAACATGCGGGACGCCCGATACCGGCCGGTCTCCGCCTCCGGCCGGCGCCCCCGGAACGGGTCCGGGGCAGGCTGCGGGCCGGCGGCCCGCGCGACGCGCGGTCGCGAGGCCCGGACGGGTCGCCTCCGGTTCCACTGCAAAAGGAAAGGGCCGGCGCGCGAGGCGCCGGCCCGGTTAGGAGGGAGGAGACAGGGCTCCTCAGAACGGGATTTCGTCGTCCAGGTCGGCGGGCGCGGAAGCCGGGGCGGCGCCGGTGTCGCCCGCCATGTCGGGGTCGGGCCGGGCGCCGCCCGCCGCGTCGCGCTTGTCGAGGAACTGCACGCGCCCGCCCGGGACGAGCAGGATCTCGGTCGAGAAGCGGTCCGAGTCCTCGCCCGGCTTCTTCCAGCGCCGGGTCTGGAGCTTGCCCGCGACATAGACCAGCCGGCCCTTCACCGCGTGCTTGACCAGCATGTCGATCAGCCCGTCCTGGAACGTGACGATGCGATGCCACTCGGTGCGGTCCTGCCGCTCGCCGGTCTTGGCGTCGATATACGACTCGTCGGTCGCGATGGAGAGGTTGGCGACGCGGCCGCCGCTCTGGAGGTGGTTGACGGTCACGTCGGCGCCGAGGCGGCCGATCAGTTCCGCGCGGTTCAATCCGAAAGCCATGGGAAATCTCCTTCATGGGGTCTGGTTGATGACGGTGGGTTGCGAACGGCCGGGACCGGGTCACTCCCCCGAACCCCCGACCGTTCAATCTCTCCAAGCCCTCCTCCGCCTCTATTCCGGCAGAGGAAGCGACGACGCGGGGTCCCAGGGCTCCGCCGGCGCCGCTTCGTGCAGCGCGTGTCCGAACGCCGGGTCCGGGTAGAGGCTCGCGAAGCCGTGTTCCGGATAGACCGCGCCGCGCTCCGGACAGCGCATGGCGCGCTCGTCGTCGGCGATCTCGCGGACGGTGCGGCGGTCGACGCCGATCTCGGCCAGCAAGTCGCAGCCAAGCGGAAGATCGAGGGATGTATCGGGATGGAACATGGGGCGAAAACTCCTTTGCCGTTGGCCTGCCCGGCGACCTGTGCCGGACACCGATCCGGCATCGGCGCGGGAGTTCCTCTCCCTCCGCCCTGCCGGACACTCGCCCGGCAGGCGCTTCACTCCTCCTCTATGACGGATGGGCGGCGCGGCGGATCGCGGCCAGGCGCTCGCAGACGGCCCGCGGCGGCATGGCTCCGAGGTTCAGCACCGGAATGCCGCGGGCCTCGGCGATGCGGATGCCCATGCCCGTGCCGCCGACCGGCTCGCCGCGTGCCGACCAGCACACGACCGCATCGACGCTCCGGTCCAGCCGCTCGCCCAGCAGGATCGCGACATTCCGGGCATGCAGCTTCCGGGCGCCCGACGAGCAGCGGTGCCAGGCGGGATGCAGGCCGGCGGC
>JAJDYL010000010.1 GCA_022825195.1 Alphaproteobacteria bacterium | reverse complement strand
CTGTGGAAGCTGAAGGTGCGGGGCCCGTCCACGCCTGCGGCAAACAGCGAGGCAAGCGGCCCGCGGCCGTTCCGCAGACTGCAAGGAGCGTACTTGCCGCACCGACTTGCCGACCTGTTGCCGGAGTCGCTGCCTAACAGGAGCCGAAGGCCGCCCTGGCGTCGGCGAGGGGCAGCATGAAGAGAAGGGGGTCGGTCGGGGACCGGGCGAATTGCAGGTGGGCGTAGAACCCGGCCGCTTCCTCATCCACGGCATGGACGAGGAGAACGCGAATACCGGCGATCTCGGATGCTCTGAGCGTCCGGAATATGGCGTCGCGGACAAGGGCGTGCGCAAGACCGCGTCCCTGATGCGAGCGGGCCACGGCGAGGCGTCCGAGGACCATGACCGGAACAGGATCCGGCATGTTGCGCCGCACTCGGCCGGGCGTTTGCGCACGCAGAACCGATCCGGTGGCGAGCGAGTAATAGCCGACGACCCGGCCGGCATCCCGGATGACATATGTGCGCGAAGCGCCCTCCGCTTCGTTACGCAGGGCGCGGCTTGTCAGCCATGAATCGAGGACGGAATTGCCGCTGTCGAAACCGGCAAGGGAATCGGCTTCGGAAACAGGCGACGGCGGTTCCACCGAGGTGTCATTCCCTCCAGGGCGGCGGTGTGTTCATCAATCTGCGAAGCGCGTCGTTCGGCCTGGCGGGTGCCGAGAGAGCCGCTTCGAAAGCGGCGAAATCCTCATCGTTCAGGACGAACACGCGACGGTCGAGAACCACGCGCTCCGCAGCTTCCCGCGTTGCATCCAGAATGAATGCCGTGCGGGTCTTTCCGAGGCAGGCGGCCGCGCGATCCAGAAGCGCCTTCTGTTCTTCGGAAGCGCGGAAATTGATTGTGGTCGCGGCTAAAGCGGTGGTCCGGGGCATTGAAGTCGTTCGGCTGCGCAGGGTCGAAGAGGCGCGCCCGACGTCAGGTCGGACGTCATGGAACATGTGCATAATGTGCATACATTGTCAACAGGCCTATATTTCGAACGCCATCCCATCGTCACCCGTAAAGCACGGCGCAGCGGACTTCGATGCTCCAGCGGTCAGGGGCGTCGGGCGGGGTTGCGGGGTCCTCGAAGGCGCTGTGGAAGCTGAAGGTGCAGGGCCGGCCCGCGCCCTCGGCGTCCGCCCTGGCGCCTTCGGAGCGGGCCAGTTCGCCGGCCGAGTCCCACTGCTTGATGAGCAGCGCCTCGTCGCGGGTCATGGCGGACCAGTAGATCCAGCGGTGGCGCGGGTCGTGCTTGGCGAAATAGTTCTCGCCGACCCGGTCGCCATAGTGGATTTCGAAGACGACCAACTCCTCGGGCCGCACGCTCGCGGCGTCGCAGAGCGCAAGCGGCCGGGTCGCCACCGGCTCGCGGGCGATGTTCCGCCAGACATTGACGATCGCGAAGCGTCCCTGCCCGACCGCCTCCTCCACCGCGTCCGCATCCAGCAGCGTCGCGCCCTCGGCAAGCGCCGTGCGGTAGGTGTCGTTCAGGGTCGGCGGCCGGCCGAGGTCGCGCAGGCGCTGCGGGGCGCTGGTGAGCGTGTAGTCGCCATGCACCAGATGGGCCGGCCCCTGCACCTGCTGGCCGCCGGCGATGCGCTGCTGGCCGGACTTGCCGGTGGCGGAGCGGACATTGTGGTCGAAGGCCGCGACGGTCACCGCCCCCGTCGCTGCGCGCACGATCCCGGCGCATTCGGGGTAGTAGCCCCGCACGACCGCCTCATGGTCGAGGAAGTCCAGGTCCGGGTCCGCCATCGGCTGCCGGACCAGCTCGAACCCGTTGGCGGCGAGCGTGGGTTGCCCGGAGGGCGGGAACGAGCGCGCGTCGAGGATCGCCATTTCGCGCTCTTCCAGATCGACGCCGAGGCGGCCGCTGTCGCTGCCGTCCCGGTCGCGCCGGGTGAGCACCTTGCCGTTGCGGTACAGCGACGGTTCCGCCGAGGGCTGCATGTAGTGGAACACGCCGAGGCGGACATTCTCCGGGGCTGCGTCCTTTGCTGGTTCAGTCATGCTTGCGGTCCGCTTCGTGGGGTCCATTCGGTGCCATGCGGCGACCGGGGCCGCCTCCCTCCGAAAAATAGCTCCGATCCGGCGAAAAACCCATTGCCGCCCGGATTATCCCGCCCCGGCGGCTCCACCGGCAGCGGGCGTCTCCTTCAGCCAGGCGAGCACGGCGGTGCATTCCTCCGTCGGGAAGGCGTGGGCGAGGTCCGGCAGTTCGCGATAGGCGACGGCCGCGCCCCTTGCCGAGAAGGCGTCGCGGGCGGCGCGCGCTATGGCCACCGGGAACATCCAGTCGAGCGCTCCGTGCGCCAGGTAGATGGGCAGCCCTTTCAGCCGCCCGGCATCCACGAATTCGAGCAGCATGGGGTGGAAGGTGCCGGCAAACGGCGCCAGATGCGTCCAGGGCCCGTCCGACGGCAGGGCCGAGACATAGCTGAAGGTCGCGCCGTCGCTCATGCCGGTCAGCAGCAACCGCCCGGGGTCCACGGCATGGCGTTCCCTTGTCTGCGCGACGATCTCCAGCAGGCGCGGCGTATCGCGGTCGTCGCCCATGAGCGCCCAGGTCCGGGCCACCGAGGTCGGCGCGGCGAGGATCGCGCCCGCGGTGCGCGCGGCCCGGAGCCAGCTCCAGAGGAACAGCCGCCCGTGGCCGCCGCCGCCATGCAGCGCCACGACCAGCGGCGCGGGGGTTTCCGGGTCGAGGTCTTCCGGCACGAACAGCGACCAGCCGCCGCGCTCGCCGCGGCCGTTGCCGAAATGAGTCACGCCCGCTTCCGGCCGGGAGGGCCGGGCGAGCCGCGCCAGGCGGTCCTCGTCCCCGCGCGCCGACGGCTCCAGGAAGAATTTGTTGACCGGCGGCAGCATGGGCGCGAGCGGATAGAGATATTCCAGCGCCGGGGCGCGGGCGCGCGTGCCGCGCAGCGCCTCCTGCATGTCTCCCGTTCCTCCCGCCACCTCCATACGCGCCAGCGCGTCGAGCGCGGTGTCGGCGCTGCCGGAGAGCGCCTGCCGGGGGCCGTCGAGCCGCTCCGGCCAGGCGGCTTCCTCCAGCGCCGGGCGGGCGCCGCGGAGCGCTTCGTCGAGCGGCGCGAGGATCGACCACAGCCGCTCCAGACCCTCCGGATGGAGATTGCGGGCGGCGAATTCGAGGCCGTCCAGCGCGTTCAGCAGCGGCGGCAGGATGCCGGTTATCGCATCGACAAGGCGGTCGTTCTCGTCTGTCATGGACACGCAAGGTAGCATGGCGCCGACCGGGCCGCGCCGGGCCGGAAAGGTGTACCCCTTGACACGACGGGCGGGCTGCAATCTTATCCGATGGAAAGTCGCGATCAGCAGGACTCCGGGCAAGAGAAAACGATGCGCACTTGGGAAGCATTATTTCTCGGTACTATAGCTGCGGCGCTGATTCCGATAATGTTTCTGGCGGCCGGACTGTTGTTTCGGGATGCGGGGTTTATCGAAATTGGAAAAGGCATAAATGGCGCAGGACTCTATGCGGCGGCGGTATACCTAGTTTGCTTCTATATGTATTGCGCACAGCGAATTTTCAGGAATCGCCACTTGAAATAATGGCTCGGCGATGGTGCTGGATGAAACCCATATCAAGAAACCGGGCAAGGTATTCAAGTGAGTACGACAGACCATGAAATCCGCTTGGTGCAATACAAGGCAGCAATCGAGACGATAAACGCTCTCGAAGGCCGGAAACAAAGGGTGGCAGCTATCTATTTCACGATGACATCGGCTATAATCATCGCAGTGGTCACTTTGCTGAAATTGAATATGTCGTTTCCCGAACCATTGATAGCCTTCAGCCTTCTGTTAATTTCAATGGTGTGGTTTTGGCAGATAATGTGGTTTCGACAACAATTGCGGGAAGAAAGAGGGTTCCTGGCCGAAGTGGAGGAGGAATTCCCGATTCGCTCTATCGAATGGAAAATGAATGTCCGAAGGAGCGGGAGAAGCATTTTCACTGTTGCGAGCGCAACGCTCGCCGATGTTTCGGTCCCTGTCGTAATCGGATTTTGGGTCGCGACCTGGGTGGCCGTCTCATTCTGGTTCGGCCTGCCGGGCTTTCGGATATAGACACGGGCCTTCAGTCCGGCTCCCGACCGTTGGACCGGGACGGGCACCCCTCCCCGCTGCGCGGCGTGTTCGCGCCGTTTGCCGTGCGCAGCTTCCGGTTCCAGTGGCCGAGCGACCTGCTGACCTCGCTCGCCTTCGAGATGGAGACGCTGATCCTCAACTGGTTCGTGCTCGTCGCGACCGGGTCGGTGATGCTCCAGACCGCGTTCGCCGCGCTCCAGTTCCTCGGCACCTTGCTGGCCCCGGCGATGGGCGCGCTCGCCGACCGGCTCGGCCGGCGCACCATGATCGCGGCGATGCGCGGCTTCTACCTGCTGCTCGCGGGCTGCCTCGCCGTCCTCGGCCTCACGGACAGGCTCGATCCGACCGCCGTCTTCGTCATCGCGGCGCTCGCCGGGCTGGTCCGCCCGTCCGACCTGGTGATGCGGAACGCGCTGGTCGGCGACACCATGGCCGACCGCCTGCTGGTGAATGCCATGGGGTTCTCGCGCACGACGCAGGACCTCGCCCGCATCGCGGGCGCGCTGATCGGCGCCACCCTGTTCGAATCGCTCGGCATAGGCCCCGCATACCTGGTCGTCGCCGCCTTCTACCTGGCAGCCTTCGCGGTGAGCTTCGGCGTCGGCGGGCGGCGCGCGCGCCCGCGCGGCAGGGGCCTGTCCATGCTGGCGGAGCTCCGGGCCGGCTTCCGGCATATCCGGCGCACGCCGGCGCTGATGGCCGCCATGTGGCTGGCCTTCCTGGTCAATCTCACCGGCTTCCCCGTCTCCAGCGGGCTGATGCCCTATGCCGCGCGCGAGGTTTACGGGCTGGACGCCATCGGCCTCTCGCACCTTCTGGCGAGCTATGCCGCCGGCGCGCTCATCGGCTCGTTCTCGATGGCCGTGGGAGGCGGCCCGCGCCGGTCCCCGGTCGGCGCCGTGTTCGCGGGCGTGGCGCTCTGGTACCTGCTGCTCGTCGTCTTTTCGCAGATGACGGAGAAATGGGCCGGCATGGCAGTGATGGTCGCGGTCGGCACGGTGCAGGGCGGAGCGATGATCGGCCTTGCCGTGCTCCTGCTCCGCCGCAGCAATGCCCGGCTCCGGGGCCTGGTGATGGGCGTGCGCATGCTGGCCGTTTACGGCATGGCCATCGGCCTGCCGCTCGGCGGCGCGCTGATCGAGACGGTCGGCTACCGGGCCGCCGTGCTGAGCTATGCGTTCGCGGGGCTGGCGGGAACGGCGCTGATCGCGTTCCGCTGGCGCCGCGCCCTGTTCGGGGCGGAAGCGGCTGGACGGCGTTCGCGAATGGCGGCAGGCTGAAAGGCGCAAAACGGAGACAGAAACCGCAAAGATGAGCCGAAAACCCGAACGACAGATAGCCCTGGTCGCCTTCCTCCAGGCGCAGAATTGCTCGACGCTGCCCGCCGCGTGGCGCCATCCGGACGCGCGGCTGGACTTCATGACGGCCGACTATTACCGCGACCTCGCCCGCCTGCTGGAGCACGGCAAGTTCGACATCGGCTTCTTCGACGACCGGCTCGCCATGCCGGACATGTTCGGCAAGGACCATGCGCACACGGTCGAGCACGGCATACGCTGCGTGAAGATGGACCCCATCGTCACCCTGATGGCGATGGGCATGGCGACGGAGCGGCTCGGCCTCGGCGCCACCTGCTCGACCACCTATTACGACCCGTTCCATGTCGCGCGCATGTTCTCGACCCTCGACCTCATGTCCAGCGGCCGCGCCGCCTGGAACGTCGTCACCTCCGTCAACGAGAACGAGGCGCTCAACATGGGGCGCGAGGGCGTGACCGCGCACGATCTGCGCTACGACCGGGCGGACGAGTTCATGGAGGTGGTGCACGGCCACTGGGACGCCTGGGACGACGATGCGCTGGTGCTGGACCAGGACAACAACGTCTTCGCCGACCCGGACAAGGTTCACCGGCTGGACCATGAGGGCGAGTTCTTCAGGTCGCGCGGGCCGTTCACCGTGCCGCGCTCGGCGCAGGGCCATCCGGTGGTCATCCAGGCGGGCCAGTCCGGACGGGGGCGGCGCTTCGCGGCGCGCTGGGGCGAGCTCATCTTCGTGGCCTATCCGGGCCTCGAAGCGGCGAAGCCCGCCTACAAGGCGCTGAAGGACGACTGCGCTGCCCACGGGCGCGACCCGGACGGCATGAAGATCGCGAGCCTCTTCTACCCGATGGTCGGCGAGAGCCTGATGGAGGCGGAGGACAAGCGCGCGCTCTACGACACGCTGCCCAACGAGACCGACCAGCTTTCGCTGCTTTCCGAGGCGCTCAACTACGACTTCGCGAAGAAGGGCATGGACGAGCCGTTCAGCGACGAGGAGATGGAGGGCCTGACCGGCATGCAGTCCATGCGCGACCGCGCCGTGCAGGTGACCGGCAACCCCAACCCGACGGTGCGCGACTTCATGACCGCCACCGGGCGCGGGCTGCTCAAGGACCCCTGGGTCGGCGGGCCGAAGGAGGTCGCGGACAAGATGGAGGAGTTCTTCGTCGAGCGCGGCTCGGACGGCTTCGTCATCGGGGCCACGCACTTCCACGGCAGCTTCGAGGACCTCATCACGCATGTGGTGCCGGAGTTGCAGAAGCGCGGCCTCTACCGCAAGGACTACACCGGCCCCACGCTCCGCGACCATCTCGGCCTCAACTACCCCCAACCGGGCCACTGGCGGCAGTGAGGCGGCAGAGGCGGGCTTGACCCGGCCCCCAGCCCTGAACTTCCCCGTTGTCGCGGACGGCCGGATATCCCTATGATTCCGGCAACCGGGCGGCGTGTTCCGTCCGGGGTCTCGAGGGTTCACCCGCCCATGGCAGGCAGCGCGTTTCGACCGGCGAACGACCCCCGCCTGGGCATCGCCATGATCTGCCTCGGCATGGTGGTCATCACCGTCAACGATTCGATCGTCAAGGCGCTCTCGGACCGCTATCCGCTGCACGAGATCGTGTTCGTGCGCGCGATCGTGGCGCTTTTGTTCAGCCTCGCCGTGCTGCGGTTCGAAGGCGGCCTCAGGGCTCTGCGCACCGGGCGCCCCGCCGCCCATCTCGCGCGCGGGCTTTGCATGGTCGTGGCGAACCTGGCCTTCTTCGGCGCGCTGGCGGCGGTGCCGCTGGCCGACGTAACGGCGCTCTTTTTCGTCGCGCCGCTGCTCATCACGCTGCTCTCCATCCCCTTCCTCGGCGAGAAGGTCGGCATCAGGCGGTTTTCCGCCGTCGCGGTCGGGTTCGTCGGCGTGCTGGTCATGCTCCGGCCCGGAGCCGGCGAACTGGAACACGCGCCCGACCGGCTGACCCTGCTGCTGCCCATGGTGGCGGCGCTGGCCTACGCTACCATGCAGATCCTGACGCGGAAGCTCCGCGCCAGCGCCCCCGCCTCCGCGATGGCGGCCTATATCCAGGTCATGTTCATCGCCGTCAGCCTCGGCTTCTTCGCCGCCGCCGGGGATGGGCGCTTCGCCGAAGGCACGGAGAACAAGACCTGGCTGTTCCTGTTCCGCGCATGGACCTGGCCGACCCTGGAGCACTGGCTGCTGTTCGTGCTGCTGGGCGGGCTCTCCGGCTTCATCGCCTACGCGCTGACCCAGGCCTACAGGCTCGCCGACGCCGCCACGCTCGCGCCGTTCGAATATGTGGCGCTGCCCTCGGCTATCGTGCTCGGCTGGATCGTGTTCGACCACCTGCCGGACCACTGGGTGCTGCTCGGCTGTGCCCTCATCGCCGGCTCCGGCATCTATGTCTACTGGCGCGAGAAGCAGCTAGCCCGGGAGGGCGCGCCGCGCCGGGGGCCGGCTGGACGGCGCCGACCGGTCGCGCGCCAATGACCTTGCCGATCCGTAAGGCCGGCTCCATGCAAACGGGGGCGCTTTGGTAATATACCGCGTCGAAGCGCCGTCCTCCCGGGGGGCGGGCCGAACCGGAAAGCGGGACGTGTGAACAATGGCGAGGAAACGTAAACGACGGAGTTCCGGCGCCCGGCGCGGGCGGACCGCCCCCACGGCCGCGACCGCTCCGAAGCAGGCCCCGGCCCGCCCCGGAGCGCCGGAGCGGTCGAAGCCCCGGCTCGACAATTGGCTGCTCGGCCTTGCGGGGCTCGGCGTGCTCCTTACCGGCTATCTGACGCTGGTTGCGTGGTTCGGCGAGCACCCGGCCTGGTGCGGGGCGGACTCCGAATGCGACATCGTGCAGTCGAGCCGCTGGTCCACCCTGTTCGGCGTGCCGATGGCGCTGTGGGGGCTGCTCACCTACGCGCTCCTGGCCGGCCTGGCGTGGCGGCTGCGCTCCAGGCCGTCGGCATGGGGCGCCATGCTGCTCACCGTCTGCGTCGGCGCGGGCGTGAGCTGGTTCCTTACCCTGGTGTCGGTCTTCGAGATTGGGGCGACCTGCGAATACTGCCTCGCCTCGTTCGCGCTGATGAACCTGTTGCTGGTGCTGGTAATCCTGCGCCGTCCGCCGCGGGCGCGCGAGCGGGGATGGCGCAGGACCCTGCCGTTTCCGGTCGGAGCCGCCATCGTCCTGGTCCTCGGCCTCCATCTGCATTTCAGCGGCCTCTTCGACCCCGCCGCCGGCCCCGAAGACCCCTACCTCAAGGCGCTCGCGACCCACCTGCAGGAGAGCGGGGCGCGCTTCTACGGCGCCTACTGGTGCCGGGCCTGCCAGGACCAGAAGGCGCTGTTCGCCGCCTCCGCCAAGCGGCTGCCCTATACGGAATGCGCGCCCTCGGGACCGAACGGACCCCTTACGGCCGCCTGCACGGTCCAGGACATCCGGCGCTATCCGACATGGCTCGTCGAGGGCCGCCGCCTTACCGGCGTGGTGGACGTCGAGCGGCTCGCCCGCGCGTCGAAATTCGAATGGGATGCGGCGGCACAGGAGGCAGCGCCGGAGGGATAGCCGGCCGCCGCCGGGAGCTACCCCAGCTCCCCCTCCGCCAGCATGCGGCGGAGTTCGTGCTTGAGCACCTTGCCGGTGGCGTTGCGGGGGAGCGCGTCGGTGAACAGGACCCGGCGCGGCAGCTTGAAGCGGGCGAGCTGGCCCGTGCAGCGGTCGAGCACATCCTGCGCCTCCAGAACCGCGCCTTCGCGCCGCGCGATGACGGCACAGCCGACCTCGCCCCAGCGCTCGTCCGGAATGCCGATCACGGCGGCCTCGGCTATGCCGTCCAGCCGGTAGAGCACATTCTCTACCTCCGCCGGATAGACGTTTTCGCCGCCGGAAATGTACATGTCCTTCCAGCGGTCCACGATGTAGTAGTAGCCCTCTTCGTCCACCCAGACGGCGTCGCCCGTCTTCAGCCATTCGCCGTCAAACGACTCCGCCGTTTCCTCCGGCTTGTTCCAGTAGCCGGGCGTGACGTTCGGGCCGGCAACCTGCAGTTCCCCCCTCTCGCCGGGCGCGGCTTCGCGGCCGTCCTCGGTCATCACCCGCGTGCGGGTATAGAGCACCGGCTTGCCGGCCGAGCCGATCTTGCGCGTCGCATCCACGGGATCGAGGGCCATCACCAGCGGCGCGGTCTCGGTCATCCCGTAGGCCTGGGCGAGCGGCGCGTTCCGCGCCGCCCACACCTCGATCAGCGCGTGCGGCGTGGGCGCGGCCCCGACGCCGAACACCGAAACATGGCTGAAATCCGCTTCCTCGAAGGCCGGAAGCTGGGACATGAACTGGAAATTCGCCGGAACGCCGAGGAAGTTGGTGATGCCGGCCGCCGGGTCGGCCAGGAGCCGCAGGCACTGCTCGGGGTCGAAACTCCGCGCGACCACTACCTTGCCGCCCGCATGCAGCACGGGATTGGCGTAGGCGTTGAGCCCGCCCGTGTGGAACAGCGGCAGCACGGTGAGCGTGACCGAATCGGCCGTGACCCGGTGCGGGATGCCGATATTCACCGTGTTGACGAAGGTCATGCCGTGGGTGATGCGCGCGCCCTTCGGCAGGCCGGTCGTGCCCGAGGTGTACATGATGGTCGAGAGGTCCGACATCTGCTGCGGGACCATCCCGGCCACGCACGGCCCGTCCACTATCGCCGCCTCATAGTCCGACGGGCTGCCGTCGGCGGCGGTCTCCAGCCGGTGCGCAAAGCCCGTCTCCGCCTGCACGGCCGCGGCCGTTTCCGCGAAGCCCCGGTCATGGATCATCGCCTTCGGCGCGGCGTCCCCCACGATGTAGGAGAGCTCCGGCACGGTGAGCCGCCAGTTGAGCGGCACGAACACCGCGCCGATGCGGAAGCAGGCGAACTGGATTTCCAGATAGTCGCTCGAATTCTCCGCCAGCAGGGCCACGCGGTCGCCGGGTTCGATGCCCAGGCGGTCGCGCAGGAAGCCCCCCAGGCTGCCGACCCGCCGGTCCATCAGCGCATAGTCGATGCTCCGGCCGCTCGCGAGATCGACCAGCGCGGTGCTTTCCGGCCGCCGCGCGGCGTTGTGCGCGATCCAGTCGAAGGTCTCGAAGTGCATCGGCGCCGTCCCTCCCGAGCCCCTATAGCGGGATATTGTCGTGCTTCTTCCAAGGATTTTCCAACCGCTTGTTGCGCAGCACATCCAGCGACCGGCAGATGCGGAAGCGGGTGTTGCGCGGGCGGATCACGTCGTCGATATAGCCGCGCGCCGAGGCAATGAAGGGATTGGCGAACTTCTCCGCATACTCCGCCGTCCGCCCGGCGATCTTCTCCTCGTCGCCGATATCCTGGCGGAAGATGATCTCGACCGCGCCCTTCGCGCCCATCACGGCGATTTCCGCCTGCGGCCAGGCATAGTTCACATCGCCGCGCAGATGCTTCGAGCTCATCACGTCATAGGCGCCGCCATAGGCCTTGCGGGTGATGACCGTGACCTTCGGCACCGTGGCCTCGGCATAGGCGAAGAGCAGCTTCGCGCCATGCTTGATGATGCCGCCATATTCCTGGACGGTGCCCGGCAGGAAGCCCGGCACATCGACGAAGGTGACGATCGGCAGGTTGAAGGCGTCGCAGAAGCGCACGAAGCGCCCCGCCTTGCGGGCGCTGTCGATATCGAGGCAGCCGGCCAGCACCATCGGCTGGTTGGCGACGATGCCGACCGGCTGGCCGCCATAGCGGGCGAAACCGATGACGATGTTGGCCGCCCAGTCCGGCTGAAGCTCGAAGAAGACGCCCTCGTCCGCCGTCTTGCGGATCAGTTCCTTGATGTCGTAGGGCTGGTTAGGGTTCGCAGGCACCAGGCTGTCCAGCGACGGCTCCCGGCGGTCGATCGGGTCTTCCGTCGGCCGCAGCGGCGGCGCCTCGCGGTTGGAAGACGGCAGGAAACCCAGAAAGCGCCGCACCTGCAGCAGCGCCTCGATATCGTTGTCGAGCGCAAGATCGGCGACGCCGGAGCGCCTGGCATGGGTGCGCGCGCCCCCCAGTTCCTCGTGGGTCACCGTCTCGTGGGTCACGGTCCTGACCACGTCCGGGCCGGTGACATACATGAAGGAGGTGTCCTCCACCATGAAGATGAAGTCCGTCATCGCCGGGGAATAGACCGCGCCGCCGGCGCACGGCCCCATGATGACCGAGACCTGGGGCACGACCCCGGAAGCCAGCACGTTGCGCTGGAACACCTCGGCATAGCCGCCGAGCGAGGCGACGCCTTCCTGTATGCGGGCGCCGCCCGAGTCGTTCAGGCCTATGACCGGCGCGCCGACCTTCATCGCCCGGTCCATCACCTTGCAGATCTTCTCCGCATGCGTTTCGGAGAGCGAGCCGCCGAAGACGGTGAAGTCCTGGCTGAAGACGAAGACCAGGCGTCCGTTGACCGTGCCGTGGCCGGTGACCACGCCGTCGCCCGGCACGCGTTGCGCCTCCATGCCGAAATCGGCGCAGCGATGCTCGACGAACATGTCGTATTCCTCGAACGAGCCTTCGTCGAGCAGCACTTCCAGCCGCTCGCGCGCCGTCAGCTTGCCGCGCCGGTGCTGCGCTTCGATGCGCTTCTCCCCGCCGCCGAGACGGGCCTGAGCGCGCTTGGCTTCCAGCATGTCCACGATGTCGGTCATGGCCTCGGGCCTCCTTGTCTAGAGCAGCGCAGCGAAGCGTTCCACGGAGGCCAGTTCGTCCCGCAGCGCCTCGCCACGCCCGCGCGCCTCGCTGTCCTCGCCCCAGCACTCCGCCTGCCAGTCGTCGTCGATGCGCGCACAGCGCCACGCCTGGCAGGCATCCAGCCTGCCGCCGACAAGCGCCATGCCAAGCGCCGCCGAGCCGGTGGCGGCAACGGCGGCATACAGCGCCGTCAGCCGGAAGGGCTCGTGGGCGTCGACCGCCCGCCTGAGCGCTTCGAGCGCCGTCCCGTCCTGCGCCGCCGGCATCACGCCGGCGACCGGCGCGAGGCGGACGCCGTGGGCCTCGGCCAGCCAGTCGAGCACCGGCTGCCAGGCCGCGTTCTGGCGCCGGGCAAGTTCGCTGCCGCCGGAGTCCCGGTAGCAGAGCAGGTCGGTCTCGCCATAGCGCGCGATCTCGGCGGCAATCTCGGGAAGGCGGGGCGCGACCCGGTCGAGCGCGGTCGCGGCCAGCGTCATCATCGCCATGGTCCGGGGCTGCACCGTCTCGCCCTGCGCGGCCCACTCGCCGGCCACCGCCGCCGCCAGCGCCCGGCTGGGCAGCGCCAGCGGCCCGCCCGCCGGCGTGCGCACCCGGCGGCCGTCCAGCGCGACGCCGTAGCCGCCGCATTCGAGCGGAACGGCGTCCGCCTGCCTGTAGAACCGCTTCATGGCGTCATGCGATCTCCCGTTCGCCCCGGATCTGGGTGCGGTGCATGATCCGGCGGACGCTGGCGTCGAAGGCGTCGCGGCGGTGCAGCACGCCCAGATTGTTCCAGACCAGCAGGTCGCCCGGCCGCCAGCGATGGCGCCAGACGAAGCGCGGGTCCGAGGCATGGGCCCAGAGCCGGTCGAGCAGCGCATCGCTCTCCTGGACCTCCAGCCCGACGACCCAGGCATGGGGCCGCCGGCCGAGGAAGAGCGCCCGCCCGCCCGTCGCCGGGTCGGTGCGCACGAGCGGCTGGCGCGCGCCCGGCGTCTCGCGCGGGTCCGTCGTTTCCCGGTAGCCGCGCCGCAGCATGCCGGCGCTGTTGTGCGCGCTGTCATGGACGCAGCGCAGCCCCTCGATCCGGGCCCTGTCCTCCTCCGGCAGGGCCTTCCAGGCGGCGAACTGGTTGGCGAAATACGTATCGCCCTGCCCCTCCGGCACCTCCAGCGCATAGAGCAGGGCAGCGCGCGGCGGCTTTTCGACATAGGTCATGTCGGCATGCCACACCGCTTCGCCCGCGCCCAGATTGCCGATGGGGCGGCCGTTCTCGACCACGTTGGAGATGACGTTGATCTCCGGGAACTCGGGCAGGAAGGGCCCGCCATAGGGATTCGGCCCCGGCGGGTCGAGTTCGCCGAAGACGCGGGAGAAGGCCATGAGCGCCGGGTCGTCCAGCCGCTGGCCGCGCGCGAGCAGCACGAGATGTTCGTCGAGCGCGCGGCGGAGCGCCTCCGCGGCCGCCGCGCTCACGGGAAGCGAAGCGTCCAGCCCGCGCAGCTCCGCGCCGAGCGGGGCATCGAATGGAACGATCTGCAAGGGCGCCGGCCTCCTCAGGTGCAACGAATCCGCAATCCTGCGCCAGCTTGCCGAAACCGCCGGCCGGGGCAAGTCCCCCGGCTTCGGACGCGCAGGCGCACTTGCACGCGGCCGCCGGATGGGCTTGCATAGGCGCGACCGTTCCGCCCCGATTCTGGAGACCCTGTGGATGAGCGCCGAAGCGAAAGAGTTCAAGTGGGTTGGCACCCGCCCCGTCCGTCCGGACGGCGTGCCGAAAGTCACCGGCCGCGCCCAGTACGGCGCCGATTACCGGCTGCCCGGCGAGCTGATCGGCAAGGTGCTGCGCAGCCCCCATGCCCATGCGCGCATCCGGAGCATCGACACCTCGAAGGCCGAGGCCCTGCCCGGCGTGAAGGCGGTGGTCACCTCCGCCGACTTCCCGGACCACGCCTTCGCCTATCTCGGCCCGGAGCGGGTGGCGCAGAATTTCTGGCATATCACCCGCAACATCATGGCCCGTGAGAAGGTGCTCTATGAGGGTCATGCGGTCGCCGCCGTCGCTGCGGCGAGCGCGGCCGTCGCCGAGGAAGCCGTCTCGCTCATCGAAGTCGATTACGAGGTCCTGCCGCATGTCATCGACGTCGATGAGGCGATGAAACCGGACGCGCCGCTGCTCTTCGACGACATGATTACCCGCGGCGTGGAGCCGGCGCCCGAAAAGCCGTCCAACATCTCGAAACGGCTCGAATTCGCCATCGGCGACCTTGAAGCGGGCTTTGCCGCCGCCGACCATGTCATCGAGAAGAGCTTCAAGACCGCGCCCGTCCACCAGGGCTATATCGAGACCCACGCCTGCATGGCGCGCTTCGACGCCGACGGGCAGGGCGAGATCTGGTCTTCGAGCCAGGGGCATTTCGTGGTTCGCGCCATGACCGCCAAGCTGCTCGGCATCAGCCCCGGCGACATCCGCGCGACGGCGCTGGAGATCGGCGGCGGCTTCGGCGGCAAGACCATCGTCTATCTGGAGCCGCTGGCAGCCGCGCTCTCGCGGAAATGCAGCCAGCCGGTGCGCATGCAGATGACGCGCGAGGAGGTGTTCAAGGCGACCGGCCCGACTTCCGGCGCCTCGATGACCGTCAAGATCGGCTGCACCGATGACGGGAAGATCACCGCCGCCGACGCCACCTTCAACTTCCAGGCGGGCGCCTTCCCCGGCTCGCCGGTGATGAACGCCTGCATGTGCGCCTTTGCGCCCTACGACATCGAGAACGCGCGCACGGTCGGCTACGACGTGGTCTGCAACCGCCCGAAAGCAGCCGCCTACCGTGCGCCCGGCTCGCCGATCTCGGCCTTCGGCGTCGAGAGCGTGCTCGACATGCTGGCGAAGAAGGCCGGCATGGACCCGGTGGCGTTCCGCCTGAAGAACGCCGCCCGCCAGGGAACCCAGATGGTCTATGGGCCGAAGCTCAGCCATGACGGCTATGTCGAGACGCTCGAAGCCCTCATGGACCACCCGGACTACAAGAAGCCCATCGGACCGAACCAGGGCCGCGGCGTCGCGTCCGGGTTCTGGTTCAATGGCGGCGGCGAATCGAGCGCGACCGTCCATGTGAACGACGACGGCACGGTGATCGTCGGCAGCGGCAGCGTCGATGTCGGCGGGTCGCGCGCGAGCATGGCGCTGATGGCGGCGGAGACCTTCGGCGTCGATTACGACAAGGTGCGCTGCGTCGTCTCCGACACGGCGTCGGTCGGCTACACGCATGTCACCGGCGGCAGCCGCGTGACCTTCGCCACCGGCATCGCCGTCCACCAGGCCTGCAACAAGGTGATCGACGACCTCCGCCAGCGCGCCGCGATGATCTGGGATGTCGATGTGGACGCGGTGGAATGGCGGGACGGCGCCGCGCATCCCGCAGGCGCCAATGTCGGCGATTTCGAGCCGCTTACCATCGGCGAGCTCGCGGCCAAGCGGGCGCTCACGGGCGGACCCATCGGCGCGGCCGGCACGACCAATGCCGGCGCCCAGGCTCCGGGCTTCTCCAGCCAGTTCTGCGATATCGAGGTCGATCCCGAGACCGGCCATGTCCAGGTGCTGCGTTTCATCGCGGCCCAGGATGTGGGCCGCGCGATCCATCCCTCCTATGTCGAGGGCCAGATCCAGGGCGGCGTGGTGCAGGGCATCGGCTGGGCGCTGAACGAGGAATATATCTACGACGACAAGGGCCGGCTGGAGAATGCGGGCTTCCTCGATTACCGGGTGCCCGTGGCCTCCGACCTGCCGATGATCGACGCGGTTCTCGTAGAAGTCCCCAATCCGAGCCATCCCTACGGCGTCAAGGGCGTGGGCGAGGTCAATATCTGCCCGCCCATGGCGGCAATCGCCAACGCGATCGACCAGGCGGTCGGCACGCGGATGTACGAACTGCCCATGTCGCCGCCGAGGCTGCTCGCCGCCATCGATGCGAACGGGGCGGACGGGGACGACTGAGACCGGGAGCGGGGCCGCGTGAACCCGACGGTCCAGGTCCGGTTTACCGAAGGGTTCGCGCGCGCCTTCACCGGAGGCGTGCGCGAATTCGAGGTCGAGGCCCGGCTCCTGCGCGACGTCATCCGCGCGATGAACGAGCGATTTCCGGGCCTCGGCGAGCGCCTGGTGGAGGAAACCACCGTCGCCATAGACGGCATGATGCACGAAACAGCCTACTTCCAGCCCGTGCCGCCGGGCGGCGAGGTGTTCTTCATTCCCAAGCTGGAAGGCGGCTGACCGGCCGGAAGGGGGCTATCCCATGAAAGACCGTTCGATCGCCGCATTGCGGGTGAAGCTTGCCGAACGGCCCGATGGCGCAACCGCCGCCATCGCCGACCTCCGGGCGGAATACGACCGGGCCGTCGAGATTTTCCCGCTCCCGGACGGCGTCTCCTGCGAGCCGGCGACACTTGGCGGGGTGCCCGGCGAATGGCTGCGGCCCGAGGACGCGGACCCAGGCCGCGCACTGCTCTACTTCCACGGCGGCGGCTATGTGCTGGGCTCGACGCGCTCGCACCGGCACATGGTCGCGGCGCTGGCGGCCGGCGCCAGCGTCCATGCCTTCTCGGCCGACTACCGGCTGGCGCCCGAGCATCCGTTTCCCGCCGCCGTCGAGGACGGCGCAGCGGCCTGGCAGGGCCTGCTGGAGAGCGGCATCGACCCGGCCCACGCCGTAATCGGCGGGGACTCGGCGGGCGGCGGCCTGACGGTCGCAACGCTCGTCAAGGCGCGCGACGACGGGCTTCCCATGCCGGCCGGCGGACTCTGCATCTCCCCCTGGACGGACATGACGATGGAGGCCGATTCCTACGCGGCCAAGGCCGGGTCCGACCCGATGGTGAAGAAGGACCAGATCGAGCGCTGGGCAGGCATCTATCTCGGTGCGGAGACCGACTGCCGCCACCCATGGGCTTCGCCGCTCTACGCCGACCTGGAGGGCCTGCCGCCGCTGCTGGTGCAGGTCGGCAGCGAGGAAGTCCTGCTGGACGACTCGGTGTCGCTCGCCGAGGCGGCCCGGCGCGCGGGCGTCGAGGTGCAACTCACCGTGGCGGACGAGATGATCCATGTCTGGCACTGGTTCGACCGCCTGCTCGACCGCGCCAGGGAGGGCATAGACGAGGCGGCGGCCTTCATCCGGGCCCGCACCGGCGCGCCGTAGCCTCCCCGTGAAGTTCGGCTACTTCACCCTCTCCGACAACCGCTATCCCGGCAATACGCGCTCGGCCGAAACGCTGGTCCGCGAAATCTACGAACAGGCGCTCCATGCCGAGGCAGTCGGCCTCGATTCCGCCTGGATCGGCGAGCATCATTTCAACCTGCTCGGCGTCAACGCCTCGCCGCACATGCTGCTGGCGCAGCTTGCCGGCGCCACCTCGCGCATCCGGCTGGCGCCGGCGGTCGTGCTGCTGCCGGTCCATCACCCGCTGCAGGTGGCGGAGGATTGGGCGACGCTCGACCTGCTCTCCGGCGGCCGCGTCGATTTCGCCGCCGGGCGCGGCTATGACCGGCTGGAATACGGCCCGTTCGGCGCGCCGTTCGAGGACTCGGCCGAGGCGTTCGCCGAGGGGCTGGACATCGTCTGGCGCGCCTGGACCGAGACCGGCCCGTTCTCCCATGATGGACGGTTCTGGCGCTTCGAGAATGTGGATGTGCGCCCGAAACCGGCGCAAAAGCCGCTCAGGCCGCATGTCGCCTGTTTCTCGCGCCCCAGCATGGAGCTGGCGGCCAGGCGCGACTGGCATGTCGTCTATGCCCCCTTCGCCGCCGCCATGGTTTACGGCTCGCTCGCCGAGGCCGTCGAAATCTACCGCCGGACCTGCGAGGACGAACATGCCCGGCCGCCGCGGCGTGCGGTCTGCTCCTATTTCATCCATATCGCCGACACGCCGGCGGAGGACCGGCGCGGCCGCGAGGCGCTGGTGCGCTATTTCCAGGACGCGCTGGTGGCCGCCTTCCCCGGCGATCCGGCGACCGCGCCGCCGAGCTACCGCTATTTCGTCGAGATCTGCCGCCTGCTGCGCGAAATGTCGCCCGACAAGCTCACCAACCGCTCCGTGCTGATCGGCCCGCCGGCGCAGATCGTCGAGGACCTCAAGCTGGTGGAGGCGGCGGGCATCGACGAGGTCGTGCTCTACTTCAACTATGGCCTGAAGCCGCATGAAGAGGTCAAGGACCAGATGACGCGCTTCACGGAAGAAATCGCGCCGCACTTCCGGTAAGCCGGGAGGCAGGCGGCATTCGGGAAAAGGCAGTCGCACATGCGGGACCCCCGGTACGACATCCTGTTCGAACCTGTTCGCATCGGACCGGTCACCGCGCCCAACCGCTTCTACCAGGTGCCGCACTGCACCGGCATGGGGCACCGCTATCCGGAGTCGGAGGCCGCGCTCCGCGGCGTCAAGGCCGAGGGGGGCTGGGGCGTCGTCTCCACCCAAGAGACGGAAATCCACGCGACCTCCGACGTCTCGCCCTCCAACCAGGCGCGGCTGTGGGACGAGCAGGGCGTTTCGGCGCTCAGGCTGACCGTGGACGCCATCCATGCCCATGGAAGCCTCGCCGCAGTCGAACTCGTCCATAACGGGCTGCATGCCGCCAACCGCTACAGCCGCGTTCCTCCACTCGCGCCGTCCGCCGTCGTCGTGGACAGCGACGACCCCATGCAGGCGCGCGGCATGGACAGGGCCGACATCGCGGATTTCCGCCGCTGGCACCGCGACGCGGCGCTGCTGGCAAGGGAAATCGGCTTCGACATCGTCTATGTGTACGCCGGACACGACCTGACGCTTCTCCAGCACTTCCTGCTGAAGCGCTACAACTATCGCACCGACGAATATGGCGGTTCATTCGAAAACCGGCTGCGGCTGTTCCGGGAAGTGCTCGCCGACACGAAGGAAGCCGTCGGCGACAAATGCGGGATCGCAATCCGGCTGGCGGTCGATGAGCTTCTGGGCGAAGACGGGCTGACCCATGACGGCGAGGGCCGCGACATCGTGGCGGCGCTGGCGGACGAACCGGACCTCTGGGACGTCAACCTGTCCGACTGGGCCAACGACAGCCAGACATCGCGTTTCTCCGAGGAAGGATTCCAGGAGCCCTATATAGGCTTCGTGAAGTCCCTGACGAGCAAACCCGTGGTCGGCGTGGGCCGCTATACCTCGCCCGACGCCATGGTTCGCGCCATTGAAAAAGGCGTCCTGGACCTCATCGGCGCGGCGCGCCCCTCTATTTCCGACCCGTTTCTCCCGAACAAGATTCGCGACGGGCGCATCGACGACATCCGCGAGTGCATCGGGTGCAATATCTGCGTCGCGGGAGACCGGACAAGGGTCCCGATCCGCTGCACGCAGAACCCGACCATGGGCGAGGAATGGCGGCGCGGGTGGCATCCCGAAGCCATACCCCCGCTCGACGACAAGGGGCCGTATCTCGTCGTCGGCGGCGGGCCGGCGGGTCTGGAGGCGGCGCGGGCGCTGGCCCGGCGCGGCGCCGAGGTCGTGCTGGCCGAGGCCGGAACGGAATGGGGAGGACGGGTATCGCGGGAGAGCCGCCTTCCCGGCCTCGCGGCCTGGGCCCGTGTGCGCGACTGGCGTCTGGGACAATTGCGGCAATCCCCGAACGTCCGGATGTATCTGGAGAGCCGGCTGACGGCCGACGATATTCTCGAACACGGGAGCCCCCATGTCGTCCTGGCGACGGGAGCGACATGGCGCGCCGACGGGGCCGGCCGGGAACACAGGACACCGCTGCCGTTCCTGGCCGGCAGGCCCGTATTGACCCCGGACGACCTGATGACGCGTGGGGCCGGCGCCATTGCTTCACCGGGCGCCGTCGTCATCTTCGACGATGACAGGTTCTACATGGGCAGCGTCCTTGCGGAACTGGCGGCGGGAGCCGGGCACGAAACGGTCTTCGTGACGCCGGCTCCCGTCGTCGCCCCCTGGTCGGAGAACACGCTGGAACAGGAGCGCATCCAGAAACGGCTGATCGGGCTTGGGGTCGGGATCGTGCCGCTGCACGGGCTTGCCGGGCTGTCGGAGGACCGGCTCCGGGTCGAGTGCGTGTATTCCGGCAGGACGCAGGAGGTGGATTGCGGGACGCTGGTCGCGGTCACCTCGCGCCTGCCGAACGGCGGGCTATGGGAAGACCTGGCCGCCCGCAGGGATGAGCGGGAGGGCGCCGGCATCCGGTCGGTAACACGGATCGGAGATTGCCTCGCGCCGGGCCTCATCGCGGCGGCCTGTTACTCCGGCCATGAATTCGCCCGGTCCGCCTGCGCCTGAAAGCCGATTTCGTCGAGAAACTCCAGCATTGCCGCGCGGCATCGGTCCGGCGCTTCTATCTGGTGCAGGTGCGAGGTTTCCGGGACGAAGTCGTAGTCCACATGCACCAGCTCCTCCATGTCCTCCCCCGGAAGGTAGGTCCCGGAAATCGTCGGGTCGGCGGAGATCGCCTTTACCGGGCAGGGCGCATCCCTTGCCTCCGTTCTGCTCGACCAGGAATAGTATTCCTCGAACATCTGCGCTTCGTATTCCGGCGGGCATCTGAGTTCGTATGCGCCGTCGGCCCGTTGCCTCAGCGTCGTTCGCGCGATCAGGTCGAAGTCCCTCGCCTGCAGCCGGTTGAACACCGGCAGCCGGGCCAGCCGCCGGGCAAAGCCCTCCCGGGTCGGGTAGCTGCTGCGCCTCTTGCGCGCCATTCGGCCCAGATGCTGTCCTACCCTTTCGAGGTCGTTTCGGGTCTGACCGGGCGGCACGAGCGGCAGGTCGAACGCCACGATGGCGTCGAACCGGACAGTACCCGCGATGGATTGCCGGAGGCCGAGCAGTCCGGAGAGGGAATGGAACACGCCGATCAGGGGCTTGCTGCCGAAATTCCGCTCGACGGCCTCCGCCACCCGGCCGCCATCGTCGATCAGATTGGCGATCCGGTGGTCTTCGAGACGGCCGACCGGGTTCCAGCCGTGATTGCGCAGATCGTGGACGAAGAGCTCGAACCGGTCGGCGAGTTCTCCCCAGAACGGGAAATAGGCATCCGCGGCCATGCCGTTCCCGTGGGTCAATAGCAGGCGCGGCCCATGCGGAACGCCGTGCCGACGGACATGGATCACGCCGCCGTCGCGGGTCCGGACATCCAGCACGTCCGCCGGCTCCGGAATCTCCCAGGGCTGCTCCAAGCCTTGCGACCTCCCTCAACGCCCGATCCGGGCGTCCTTTCCTGCCCCTCGGCGGGTATTTCTTATACCAAGGGTCACTGTTTAGAACCCATTGGCCCATTTTCGTGTACCGATAGAGGCGATCCGTTCTGGCTGTGAAACGAGATTGTTCCAGGCATTGCAGCAGTGATCGAGGATATCGTCGTAGTTCTGGAAGACGCG
>JAJDYL010000044.1 GCA_022825195.1 Alphaproteobacteria bacterium | reverse complement strand
ACCCGGCACCCGTGGCCAAGCGTGCGCTTCGCCGTCACTACCCGAGGTAGGAGCCGGATGCGTTAGCGCGCACGTCCGGATCTGTGCGGGGGGCGCCGGGAAACCGGCGTCCCTACCGCGACCGCCGGTCTCCCGGCCGCTGCCCCGGCATTGGCGTCGGCCGCCACAGGCATACCGGACGAAAACCGGGACGGGACGGGGGCGTGCGGCAGGGCTCTTGACGCGGGAAGCCCCCGGTCGCAGCCTCGCGGCGGCGATAATTCAAGCGGGAGAAGCAATCCATGGCCGACTATGCGGTCGTCTGGCCCCGGGGCGAGAAGGCGCAGGAGCTGCAGGCGCTGGCGCCGCGCCTCGACAGCCTCGAGGGCAAGCGCGTCGCCTTCCTCTGGGACTATCTGTTCCGGGGCGACGAGATCTTCCCGATGCTGGCCGACGGGCTCGCGGAGCGCTATCCGGGCGTCGATTTCATCGGCTACGACGTCTTCGGCTCCACCCACGGCGACGAGGAGCGCGAGATCATCGCCTCGCTGCCGGACCGGCTGAAGGACCTCGAGGCCGACGCCGTCATCTCCGGGATGGGCTGCTGAGGCTCCTGCACTCCCGCCGTGTTGCGGGTGAGCGCAGTGGCCGAAGCGGCGGGCGTGCCGTCCTCATCGCTGGTCTGCGAGGGCTTTGTCGGCCAGGCGGGCACCACGGCCGTCGGGCTCGGCATGCCGAACCTGCCGCTGGCGCCGGTCGCCGGCCATGTCGATACGCAGACCGACAACGAGCTCCGCTCCAACGTGCTGGGCGAGACGCTGGATGCGGTGATCGCGAACCTGACCGAGCCGCCGGACGAGGCCGTGGAAACCGTCGAACCCGAGGCGCGCGACATCGTGTTCGAGGGCAGCTTCGAGGAGGTGAACCGCCTCTTCTACGAGAACCGCTGGTCGGACGGGCTGCCGGTCGTGCCGCCTTCGGTGGAGAAGATCGAGCGGTTCCTCGCCTTCTCGGACCGGCCTGCGGACACCGTGCTCGGCAAGGTCCCGCCGGACAACCGGGCGGCGACGGTCTGGAACGTGGCGGCGAACGGTGTCATGGCCGGCTGCCGGCCCGAATACATGCCGGTGCTGGTGGCGCTGGCCGAGGCGATGGCGGACCCGGAATACGGCGTCGAGCATTCCGGCAACACGCCGGGCGCGGAGACGCTGATTACCGTCAACGGCCCGATCGCGAAGGCGCTCGGCTTCAACTATGAGCAGGGCGCGCTCAGGGACGGCTTCCAGGCCAACACCTCGGTCGGACGCTTCTGGCGGCTCTACCTGCGCAATGTCGCGGGCTTCATTCCGCATGAGACCGACAAGGGCACCTTCGGCAACACCTGGCGGGTGGCGCTGGCCGAGAACGAGGATGTGCTGCAGCGGATCGGCTGGCCCAACACGGCGACCGACATGGGCCTGCCGGAAGGCGCCAACGCTGTCACAATTTCCCGCTATACCGGCGGCGATGTCATCACCTCCGTCTTCGGCCGCCGGGCGGAGGAGATGCTGCCCTATCTGGCCGATGCGCTGGTCAAGCAGTCGGGCTGGGAGCTTGTCTTCACCGTGGGCATGGCGACCGGCACCTACCGGCCGCTGCTGGTGCTCTCGCCGATCCTGGCCGAGACCATCGCCGGGTCGGGGCTCTCCAAGGACGACATGCGCGACTGGCTGTTCGAACATGCGCGGATGCCGGCCCGGAAGTTCGAGCGCTATATCTCGGGCTGGACCAACCTGGTGCCGGGCCACCGCTCGCTAACGGAGCTCGTCGCGCTCGGCAAGGCGCCCGAAGTCTTCGCCGAATCCGACGACCCGGACCGGATGGTGCCCATCGTCTGCGAGCCGGAGGATTTCGGGATTGCGGTGGCGGGCGACCCGCTGCGCACCAACGCCTATGTGTTCGCGCACAACGGCATTCTCGGCTTCCCCGTGACCCGTGAAATCGAGCTGCCGGCGAACTGGGAGGCCCGGCTGGCAGTTGCCGGCTGAACGCGGCGTGGGTGAGGCGCTCTGGCTGCTGATACCGGCGGGGCAGCGGGCGAACGGGGCGTGGATCGACGACACGCTCGTCCAGCGCGCGCGCGAGAAGGGGATGACCGCCCGCTTGACGGAAGCCGGGCGCTTCCCCCGGCAGCGGGTGGAGGTGCTGCGCGGCGGGGACGCGGGCGCGCTCTACTACCGGCGGGGCTGGACCGACGGCCTGCCCATCGTGCCGCCGACGCTCGACCGGGTGGACGCCATGCTGCGCGGCTGCGGGCGGGGGCGCAACGAAAGCCTCGGCGAACTCGACCCGCTGAAAGGCGTGGCGACGGTCGAGCGCGTGGCCGCCAACGCCGTCATGGCGGGCTGCGCGCCGGAGCATTTCCCGGTCGTCCTGGCCGCGGTGGAGGCGCTGGCCGACCCCGCATTCAACCTGCGCGGCGTGCAGACCACGGACGAGAATGTGGCGCCGCTCATCCTGCTGAGCGGGCCGGTCGTCGAGCGGCTGGAGGTGAACAGCGGCTTCGGCATGCTGGGGCCGGGCTGGCAGGCCAATGCCGCCATCGGGCGGGCGGTCCGGTTCGTGATGAACAATATCGGCGGCGGCTGGCCGGAAGCCGTTTCCTTCGCCGGGCTCGGCCAGCCGGGCCGCTACACCCTGGTGCTGGCCGAGAACGCCGCCGCCAACCCCTGGGAGCCGCTGCATGAGGAGCTGGGCGGCGAAAACGTGCTGGCGCTGATGCGGGCGGAGACGGCGGTCAATGTGACCGGCGGGCTGGACGACCTTGCAAGCGTGATGGGCTCGGCCGCCTCGGCCTTCAACATGGCCTGGGAAGGCAAGGCGGCGGTGGTGATGGCGCCCTTCGTCGCGCAGGAGCTGGCGGGGCAAGGCTGGTCGAAGGCCGATGCGAAGGAGGCGCTCTGGCGGCGGGGCCGGATGCCGCGCGCCGGGTTCGACAGGCTCTGGCTGCGCACGCGCCTCATCGGCGGCGAGCGCTGGCCGGAATGGACGAAGGGGCAGGACGCGGTGCCCGCGGTCGCGCGGCCGGAGGACATCGTGCTGATCGTGGCGGGCGGGGACATCCCGATTCCGCAATGCGCCTGGTTCCCGTCCTGGGGCTTCCCGCCCTGCTGCATCGTGAAGGAGATCGGCGCATGAGGCCGCTCGACCTTGCGGTGGTCGGCGGTGGCGTCGCGGGGCTCGCGGCGGCGGACGAAGCGGTTTCGCAGGGGCTCACGGTCGCGCTGTTCGAGTCCGGGCTCTATGGCGGCCTCGTCGCCAATGTGGGCGCGCTCGACGGCTGGCCGGCAGCTGTAGGCGGCGCGGAACTGGCTTTCGGCTGGAGGGACCGGCTGGCGTCGGCCGGCGTGCGCTTCCATGAGGAGCATGTGGAGGCCGTCCACACACAGGGCCGCCGGCGGATCGTCGAGACGGACCGCGGCCGCTACCGGGCGAAAGCCGTCGTGACCGCGACCGGCGCGAGGCTCCGCCGGCTGGGCGTGCCCGGCGAGGAAGAGCTGACCGGGCGCGGCGTGTCGCAATGCGCCTTCTGCGACGCCGGCTTCTTCAGGGAGGCGGACGTGGCGGTGGTGGGTGGCGGCGACGCGGCCCTGCAGGAGGCGCTGCATCTGGCCGGCTATGCGCGCTCGATTTCCATGATCGTGCGCGGCGGGCGGCTTTCGGCGCGTCCGGGCTACGGGGCAAGAGCAGCGGCCGACCCGAAGTTCAGCTTCCACTGGAACAGCGAGGTGGTTTCCATTGACGGCAACAGCGGCGTTGAGGGGGTGACGCTCGCGGACGGGCAGCGGCTGGAGGTCTCTGGCGTGTTCGTCTTCATCGGCCTCGAGCCCGTAACGGCGCTGGCGGGCGAAGGCGTATTCGCCGCCGGCGCCGTCCGCCGGAGCGGATCGCTTGCCGAGGCGGTCGCCGACGGGCAACGCGCCGCGCGCGAGGCCGCCGGCGCGCTCAGGCGATAAGCGGGCGGACCTCTTCGGCGAAGCGGTGCAGGCCCTCGATGCGCATGGGCTGGTCGCCGATGAAGTCGAGATTGAAGTGGCGCACGCCCGCCTCGTGAAAGGCGCCGATCTTCTCCGCGATGTCGGCAGGCGTGCCGAGCGCCGCATAGCGTTGCGCCGGCCTGCGGAAGTCCATCGCATAGCGCTTCGAGAGCAGCTCCGCCGCCCGGTCGAGCGCCTTCTCATAGGTCTCGTCGATGCAGCAGAACAGAAGGTGCGAGGTGCCGAAGGACTCCAGTTCCCGGCCCGCCTCCTCGGCGGCCGCGGCTATCGTGCCGAGCGCGTCCGAGAACATCTCCGGCGTGATGACATAGGACATGTAGCCGTCGGCCATGCGGCCCGCCCGCCTGAGCGCCGCCGGCTGGCGCCCGCCGCACCAGATCGGCGGCCCGCCCGGCGTGAAGGATGCCGGCTGCATATGCACTTCGGAAAAGGGGAAGAACCGGCCCTCATGGGCAACCGGCTTACCGGTCCAGAGTTTCCGCAGCACCCGGATGGACTCGGTCATGCGCGCGCCGCGCTCACCGTGCGGCACGCCGGCAAGCTCCCATTCGGGCGGGAACTCGCCTCCGACGCCGATGCCGAAGATGAAGCGGCCTTCCGCCAGGTGGTCAAGCGAGGCCGCCTGTTTCGCCACCCCCGCCGGATGGCGCATCGGCAGGAGATAGACCGCGGAGCCGACGGTAAGCCTGGAGGACAGGGCCGCGGCATAGGAGAGCTGCACGAACGGGTCGAGAATCGGCGAGGTAAAGGCCAGATGGTCGCCGACCCAGATCGAGTCGAATTCAAGCCGGTCCAGCAGCCCGACCGTCTTGCGGGCAAGCTCCGGCGTCGGCAGGCGGGTCATCAGGCCGAAACGCGTCCGGTCGTCCAGCGGCAGGCTCATCGTCGTCATTCCCTCCTCGTCCGCGTCATTCGCATGACGCCCGACGCCATGATAAACCGTGTCCGCGATGCGGCGTAGTGGCCGGCCGCTGTGTCCGCGCTTCTTCCTTCCCCGTTTCAGGCCAAGCAGACCCCTTCATGATCTACCTGCAATTGCTCGGCGGTTTCGTGCTTCTTCTCGGCGGGGCGGAGTTCCTGGTGCGGGGCGCGGTGCAGCTTGCGGCGCGGCTCGGCGTCTCGCCGCTGATCGTCGGGCTTACCGTGGTCGCCTATTGCACGACCATGCCGGAGCTGTTCGTCAGCCTCGAGGCGGCGTTCCGTGGCGCGCCCGGCATCGCCATCGGCAACATCGTCGGCAGCAATATCTGCAACCTGCTCCTGATCCTGGGTGCGGCGGCCTGCGTCTATCCACTGGCGGTCGAGCCGCGCGAAGTCCGCTTCGAGGGCTCGGCGGTCATGGGCGTGACGCTCCTGTTCCTCGCGCTCGCCTTGAGCGGCAGCCTGAGCCTGTTCGATGGCGTGCTGCTGCTGGTCTGCCTCGCAGCGTTCACGGTGGTCTCCTACCGGCGCGCCCGGAGCGGCCACGGCGCGCCCGAGGTGGAAGAAACGGCGACGGACAAGCCGCTCTGGATGGTGCTCGGCACGCTTGCCATCGGTCTCGGCTGCGTCATCGGCGGGTCGAACCTGCTGGTGGAGGGCGCCATCGGCCTCGCCCGCGTGATCGGCGTGTCGGAGGCGGTGATCGGCGTCACGGTGGTGGCCGTCGGCACCTCGCTGCCGGAGCTCGCCACGGCGGTCGTCTCCGCCTATCGCCGCCATCCCGAAGTGGCTGTCGGCAATGTGCTGGGCGCCAATATCTTCAACCTCCTGGCCATCGGCGGCGTCGTGGCGACCGTTCACCCGCTGGATATTCCGGGGCGCCTGCTCGACCTCGCAGTTTGGGTGATGCTAGCGGCGACGGTCGCCCTCGTTTCCTGGTTGATGTTCCGGGGCCGGTTCGGGCGTCCGGCAGGCATCCTGTTCCTTGCCGTCTATGGCGTTTATGTTGCCGTCGAATACGGACCGTCGGCCGGCGCGGGATAGGCGCATGGCGGAAGAGCAGAGCGAACCGGAGGCCCCGCAGCGATTAGCCGGAGGCGTCGAGGCCATCCGCCGGCATCTGCGCGTCATGCCGCTCACGCCCGGCGTTTATCGCATGATCGACCGGCGCGGGCAGGTGCTCTATGTCGGCAAGGCGCGCTCGCTGCGCCGGCGCGTCACGGCCTATGTCCGGCCCGACAACCAGCCCTACCGCATCCGCCGCATGATCTCCGAGACCGCCTCCATGGAGGTGGTGACGACCCACACCGAGGTCGAGGCGCTGCTCCTCGAAATCAATCTCATCAAGGAGTTGCGCCCCCGCTACAACGTGCTGCTGCGGGACGACAAGAGCTTCCCCCATATCCTGATCGCGCGCGACCACGAGTGGCCGCGCATCCTCAAGCACCGGGGCGCACGCTCGCGGCCGGGCGAGTATTTCGGCCCCTTCGCCTCGGCGGGCGCGGTGAACCGGACCCTGACCGCCCTCCAGCGCGCCTTCCTGCTCAGGTCCTGCTCCGACGCCGTGTTCCGCAGCCGCACCCGGCCCTGCCTGCTCCACCAGATCAAGCGCTGCTCGGCCCCCTGCGTCGGGCGCGTCAGCGGGGACGACTATGAGGCGGCCATCGCCGAGGCGCGCGCCTTCCTCTCCGGCCAGAGCCAGTCCGTGCAGCAGGCGTTCTCGGAGCGCATGCAGGCGGCGAGCGACGCGCTGGAGTTCGAGACGGCGGCGCTCTACCGCGACCGCATCCGGGCGCTCACGCGCGTGCAGGCGCACCAGGACATCAATGTCGAGGGGGTAGGAGACGCGGACGTGATCGCGGCCCATTTCGATGGCGGGCAGGCCTGCATCCAGGTGTTCTTCTTCCGCGCCGGGCAGAATTTCGGCAACCGCGCCTATTTCCCCACCGGCAGCCGGCACTACGACCCGGCGCAGTTCCTCGCGGCCTTCGTCGGGCAGTTCTACTCCAACAAGCCGCCGCCGCGCCGCATCCTGCTGAGCGCCCGCCCGGCCGAAGACGCGCTGCTCGCCGAGGCGCTGAGCCTCAAGGCGGGCCGCCGCATCGATCTGCGCTGGCCGGTGCGCGGAGCCAAGCGCAAGCTGGTCGACCACGCGCTCGCCAACGCCCGCGACGCGCTGACGCGCCGGTCCGCCGAGAACGCCACCCAGCGCGACCTGCTCGGGCGCGTGGCCGAACTCTTCGACCTCGAAGGCCCGCCGGAGCGGATCGAGGTCTATGACAACAGCCACATCCAGGGCCGGAACGCGGTCGGCGGCATGATCGTCGCCGGCCCGGAAGGCCTGGTCCGCAACGCCTACCGCAAGTTCAACATCAAGGGCGACGCCGCACCCGGCGACGATTTCGCCATGATGCGCGAGGTGCTGCGCCGGCGGTTCTCGCGCGCCCTGAAGGAAGACCCGGAGCGCGCCGGCGGCTCATGGCCGGACCTCGTGCTCATCGACGGCGGCGCGGGGCAGCTTTCCTCGGCGCAGACCGCGCTCGCCGAGCTTGGCATCGAGGATCTGCCGCTTGCCGCCATCGCCAAGGGGCCGGAGCGCAATGCCGGGCGGGAGCGCTTCTTCACCGCCGAGAAGCCGCCCTTCTCGCTGCCGGAGCACGACCCCGCGCTGCATTTCCTCCAGCGCCTGCGCGACGAGGCGCACCGCTTCGCCATCGGCAC
>JAJDYL010000061.1 GCA_022825195.1 Alphaproteobacteria bacterium | reverse complement strand
CGGAACGCCGCGTCCGTCCCGTCCGCCGGCCGGGCCGCCGCCGCGCCGGCGGCGAGGCAGAGCAGGAGGACGGCCGCCGGCAGCGCCCGCAGGGTCCGGCGCATGGGCGTCCGGGCCGCTTCTGTTCCGACTGCCGGGCGGCGCCGAAAGATCCGGACAGGCTCGCTATGCCGCCGACGGTCAGCTTCTCGAACCAGCCCGCGGCGCCGGTCGGCGTCTGCCCGCTGTCGGACGGCCCGAAGAACCGCCCTCCCCAGCGGCCGTTGTAGGCGTCCTTGCCGGCGAAGCCGCTGCCCGAGAAATCGGCGAACAACCCCGATATGTCGCTGAAGGCGACATCCGGGCTGATGGGGCTCAGCGCCGTGATGCCGGTCAGGGATCCCTCGACTTTCGACCCCTTGCCGAAGCTCGTCCTGAGTTCGACGTCCGCCCGGAAATATCCGTACTCGTCCGTTCCCAACGCCCTGAATACGCCTGCGGCGCCGCCGGTGTAGGTCAACGGCTCGTCGGCGGTGGGCAGAGTCGCGACATTGCCCCCATAGGGCGTCTTCCCGTAGAAGAACGGCTGGAAACCGGCCGCCTCCTCCGTGTCGGGAACGTTCCTGCTCCAGAACCCGTAGGCGAGATAGTCCTCGTCGCTGTCCGAGGCGATGTTCGTGACCGTGTGGAACCGCGCGGTTGCGGCTGTGGGATGGTGGTCCAGCCGTGTGATCGCTGCCCAGCCGGACGGCGGGGACAGGCGATAGCTCGGCAAATCCAGCCAGTTACCATTTTGGCCGAAGGTCGTGATCGAGGGGCGGTCGTTCTTGTATCCTATGCTGACCGTCACCCCCTTGGCAGTGAGGCCCGGCTGTCTCGTCGCACCCGTCCCGGCCGGGCCCGATCCGCCGCCTCCGCCCCCGAGGCCGGTCGTCGCAGACCCTCCGCCGCCGCAGGCGCCGAGGCCCAGCGCGAACAAGAGGACCAGCGGCAGCGCCGGGCGGCCGGTCTTCGCCGCGGATGCTCCCCGGACCGTCCCCTTCCCCGGACAGCCCGCCTCGCCGCCGGGACCCCGTTCTCCGTTTTCGACCGTCCGGTCCATGTCTTCCTCCTCCGCTCTCGGCACTCCCCCAACGACCTTATTATTGAATATTCCTATATTAATTCATTATAACATCGTTATTTCACGTCGGGCCGGCGCTGTAAAGCGCCCTTGCGGCATTTCGCTCCTGCCGCCGCCTTCGGGCTTGCGAAAGATGAGGGACTCCTGCCGGCCGCGCTGGCGAGGCGCGCGCAGGGTCCGGCGCAAGGTCGGCCGGGCCGCGGCCGCTGTTACCGGGCGGCGCCGAAAGACCCGGACAGGCGCGCCCCGCGGTCGTCGCCGTCGACGGTCGACTCGCTGTACAGCGCCTCGAACCGGCCACCGACGCCGGTGGGCGGCTGCCCTCCGCCGGACGGCCCGAAGAAGGACCCTTCCCAGCGGCTGGCGTTGGTGGAGCCCGAGCCGGCGAAGCGGTTGCCTGAGTATTGGGCGAACAACCCCTCGATGTCGCCGAAGCCGAACCCTGTGACGGGGGTCAGCGGCGTAATGCCGGTTATCTCCCCCTGGACTTTCCCCCCGCTGCCGAAGCCCGCCCTCAGCTCGATGTTCGCCGTGAAATGCCCATAATCGTCCGTTCCTGCGATCCGGAATACGCCTGCGGCGCCGCCCGTGTAGCTCAACGGCGGGTCGGCGATGGGCAGAGTCGCGACATTGCCTGCATAGGGCGTCTTCCCGTAGAAGAACGGCTGGAAACCGGCCGCCTCCTGGGTGTCGGGGGCGTGCCGGCTCCAGAACCCGTAGGCGAGATAATCCCCGTCGCTGTCCGAGGCGATGTTCGTGACCGCGTGGAAGCGCGCGGTTGCGGCGTCCGGCGCGGCGTCCAGGCGCGTCGCCGCGGTCCAGCCGGACGGGGCGGCCAGGGAAGCGGGCGGCGCGTCCGTCCAGATTTCAGAGCCCTTCCGGATTTCGATAACGGGTCCGCCACTGAATTGTATGCTGGCCGTCACGCCTCCGGCAGTGAGGCCGGGCCGCGCCGTCGAACTCGAACCCGCTCCGCCGGGACCGCCGCTGCCGAGGCCGGCCGCCGCCGGTCCTCCCCCGCCGCCGCAGGCGCCGAGGCCGAGCGTGACCGGGACGGCCAGCACCAACAGCCAGGCCGGGCGCCGCGGCGGCGAAACCGCGCCCGACCCGGCCCTCCGGGCCTTCCCCTTCTCGAGACAGCGCGCACAACCCGCCCCGCCGCCGGAGTTCCGTCCTCCGCTTCCGCCGGTCCGGTCCATGTCTTCCTCCTTCACTCCCGACGTTCCCCACGGCGCCGGAACCTCCGGGCGGAGCGCCGCCCGGAGATATATTGGAAATAACAATAAAAAAGAATATTCTCATTCGTTTCACGCGGCAAGCCAGGACCGCAAAGCATCCATGCGACATTTTGCTGTTCCGGCCGCCGCGCGGCGCGCTTCTCGCTCGAGGGCGATATCGACGCCTTCCTCGAAAAGACCGCCCGAACGGCGCGTCCCGGCGGCGGGGCGGTGCCCGGACGCACGCTCGGGACGCGCAATGGTTCGCGGTCAATCCCGTCCTCGCCATCGTCACCGCGGTGTCAATCGCCACCGCGTGGCTCTGAACGCCGGTCCGAGCGAGAGCGGGCTGTGGGGTCCGTATTCGGAGGACCGCTAATCGATATCCTGCAACTGCTCCATAAGCAGACCGGCGAGATAGTTTTCCATCCGCCTGAAGTCCAGGTTTCCTGCGTCCCAAGCGCGGTCGGCAGCAATCAGGGCGGCTTCGTATTCTTCTCTGTTCTCCCTTATTCTTTCAGGGAGAATTTTACTTCCCGGCAAAATAGACCCGGACCTGACGCATAGGAGAAAATAGCAGGCTGCCCGGGCAGTCCTTCCGTTTCCCTCTATGAAGGGATGTACCCAATTCAAGCGCCAAAGCCCATATGCCGCCAGTTCGGAAGCTGTCCATGCATACCAGTTTTCCTGAACCGTGGAGATGAACCGATCCATCCAATCGGGAACATCGTTGAAGTGAGGTGGTTTATGATTTCCCACATAGACAGGTTCTCGCCGGAACCGGCCTCCGAACTGGGAAATGTTCGCTACAGCGACATGGTTAAGCGACCAAAGAAGATATTTGTCGAACGAAGCAGGACCTTTCAGAAGCCCAATTTCAATACAATTTGTCAATAAGTCGTATTGTCGATCCAGGTTTTGCTCCTGAATGCGCTCGAATAGTTCCGGGTGCTCTTCCTCCAGGATGAACATCGCAAACGAACCTGTAATTATACAGGCGCATACTTTGCTGAAAATTACAAAAGACGTATCCGATCAACAGCCCGACGGGCAGATTCCTTCGTTATACACGAGTTTTGCGGCGCGTTTCCATATATAAAACTCACCTTCTGCTCACGAAGCTGCTCTTCTGTCAGTGTGATATTTCTGGCTTCTTCCAGAAGCTTTTCCAGATCGGGCCGCGCCGGGGCTCGTTTGCAAGCAGATTTTCGTTCAGCCATTTGCGTTCTTCGACGGGTTGTGTCCCGGGTTGCGTCCGGTGAGCGGAGGTCGTTCCTCCATGATGGTGAAGCGTCGGCCCTTTGGCAACCATGGAGCCGCCCGGCAGCGCCGGGGACACAGGGGCGGCGCGATAGTGTATGTTTCCGCGCAGCCATGGCCGGAACGCCGACACGCTTCTCGCCCGAGGGCGATATCGACGCCTTCCTCGAAAAGGCCGCCCGAACGGCGCGCCCCGGCGGCGGCGGGCGGCTGATCTTCGCGCTCGACGCCACCGCCAGCCGCGAGCCGACCTGGGACCGGGCGAGCCACCTGCAGGCGGAGATGTTCCAGACCGCGGCGGCGCTGGGCGGGCTCGAAGTCCAGCTCGTCTTCTATCGCGGCTTCCGTGAATGCAAGGCGAGCGGCTGGGTGCGCAACGCGAACGACCTGCTGAAGCGCATGCTGCAGATCCGCTGCTATGGCGGGCTGACGCAGATCGGCCGCGTGCTGGCGCATGCCGCCAAGGAGACGGACAAGCGCAAGGTGGACGCGCTGGTGTTCGTGGGCGATGCGTTCGAGGAGGACATCGACCGCGTCTCGCACGAGGCCGGGAAGCTCGGCATGCTCGGCACGCCGGCCTTCCTATTCCAGGAGGGCGGCGATCCGCTGGCGACGCGCGGCTTCAACGAGATCGCCCGGCTGACCGGCGGCGCCTGCTGCCGGTTCGACACGGGCAGCGCCGAGCAGCTGCGCGCCCTGCTGCGCGCCGTGGCGGCGTTCGCGGCCGGCGGCCGGGCCGCGCTGACGTCGCTTCCCGGAAGCGCGGCGAAGCAATTGGCCGGGCAGATGAAGGCCCTGCCGGGCGGCGGGAGGGGCAAGCGGCGGTGATCGGCGTCGTCGTCCTGGTCCTGGCGCTGCTGGTCTGTCTGCCGCTGCTGGCGCGCTGGGCCGCCAACGCCGACCCGAGAGTGCTGCTGCGCGTGCTCCGGCTGGCGGCGGTGCTCGTCATGGGCGCCGCCGCCCTCCTGCTGGTGGTGTTCGGCCGGGGCCTGATGCTGGCCCTGCTGGCGCCGCTGCTGTTCGGCCTGTTCATGCAGTGGCGGCGCGCGCGCAACATGGCGAAGACGGCGAGGGGCCCGACCCCCGGCAAGGGTTCGGAGGTGCAGACCCGCTTCCTCGCCATGCGCCTCGACCACGACAGCGGCGCCATGCACGGGCGGGTCATAGACGGCCCGCACGCCGGCGCGCGCCTCGACCGGCTGGGCGACGGCGACCTCATGGACCTGCTGCGCTTCTATACCGGCAACGATCCCCGCTCGGCGCAGCTCCTGGAAAGCTGGCTGGACCGCGAGGGACCGGAGAACTGGCGGGACATGGCGTCGAGCGAGGCGCCGGCCGCCGGCGGCGCGGGCATGAGCCGCAGCGAGGCCTACAAGGTGCTGGGCCTGAACCCGGGCGCGGCCGCGGCGGAAATCCGCGCCGCGCACCGCCGGCTGATGCGCGAATACCACCCCGACCGGGGCGGCTCGACATTCTTCGCCGCGCAAATAAACCAGGCCAAGGATATATTGCTCGGGTCCTGAAGCGCAGGACTCCCGGTTCCGGGGAAGAAGGGGCGGTCATCCATGACGCGACCGGTCAAGACGGCGGTCATTCCGGCGGGCGGGCTCGGCACGCGCTTCCTGCCGGCCACCAAGGCGGTGCCGAAGGAAATGCTGCCGGTGGTGGACAAGCCGCTGATCCAGTATGCGGTCGAGGAAGCGCGGGCCGCCGGCATCGAGCGCTTCGTGTTCGTGACCTCGCGCGGCAAGGCGGCGATGGAGGACCATTTCGACCTCGCGGCGGACCTCGACTCCGCGCTGGCGGCGGGCGGCAAGGAGGATTTGCGCGCCGCCGCTTCCGGTATGGTGCCGGCGGCGGGCGCGGTCGTGCATGTGCGCCAGCAGGCGCCGCTCGGCCTCGGCCATGCCGTCTGGTGCGCGCGCCATGTCGTGGGAGACGCGCCCTTCGCCGTGCTGCTGCCGGACGACCTCGTGCTTTCCGGGCAGCCCTGCCTCGGCCAGCTCCTCGACGTCCACCGCGAGCATGGCGGCAATGTCGTCGCGGTCATGGACGTGCCGCGCGCGGAGACCGGCCGCTACGGCGTGCTGGACGTGGCGGCGGACGACGGACGGCTCGCCTCGGTCCGGGGCCTGGTCGAGAAGCCGGCCCCGGCGGACGCCCCCTCGACGCTCGCCATCGTCGGGCGCTATGTGCTGGACTCCTCGGTGATGACGGCGCTCGACGCGCATGAGACGGGCGCGGGCGGCGAAATCCAGTTGACCGACGCCATGGCGCGCACGATCGGCGCCGCGCCCTTCCACGGCCTTCGTTTCGAGGGAAGGCGGTTCGACTGCGGCGACCGGATGGGCTTCCTCGAAGCGAATATCGCCTGCGCGCTTGCTCGGCCCGAGCTGGCGCCGGCGGCAAGGGAAATCCTGGCCCGCTTCGCCTGAGGCGGCGGCGGCGGGCGCGGCACGGGCGGCGGGGGACGGGACATGCGCATTGCGATGGTGGGCGCGGGCTATGTCGGCCTGGTGACCGGCGCCTGTTTTTCGGAGTTCGGCACCGATGTCGTCTGCGTGGACAAGGACGCGGACCGCATCGGCATGCTCCGGCAGGGCGGCATGCCGATCTACGAGCCGGGCCTCGCCGGCCTCGTGGCGCACAATGTCGAGGCCGGGCGGCTGACCTTCTCCACCGACCTCGCGGCTGCGGTCGCCGGGGCGGATATCGTGTTCATCGCCGTCGGCACGCCGAGCCGGCGCGGCGACGGCCATGCCGATCTCAGCTTCGTCTTCGATGCGGCGCGCGAGGTCGTGGCGGCGGTCCGGGGCTACACCGTGCTGGTGACCAAATCGACGGTGCCGGTGGGCACGGGCGCCCGCGTCGCCGGGATCGCCGCCGAACTGCGCCCGGACGCCGGGATCGATGTCGTCTCCAACCCGGAATTCCTGCGCGAGGGCGCGGCGATCGAGGACTTCATGCACCCCGACCGGGTGGTGATCGGCGCGGAGACCGACCGCGCCCGCGCCGCGATGCAGGAGCTTTACCGCCCGCTCTTCCTGCGCGAGACGCCGATCCTGTTCACCGACCGCGAGACGGCCGAGCTCACCAAATACGCCGCCAACGCCTTCCTCGCGGTCAAGATCACCTTCATCAACGAGATCGCCGACCTCTGCGAGCGCGTGGGCGCGGATGTGCAGGACGTGGCGCGCGGCATGGGGCTCGACCGGCGGATCGGCGACAAGTTCCTGCATCCCGGCCCCGGCTATGGCGGCTCCTGCTTCCCCAAGGACACGCTGGCGCTGACCCGGACGGCCAGCGATGCCGGGTCTCCGGTGCGCCTGGTGGAGACGGCCGCCGCCGTCAACGACGCCCGCAAGCGCGCCATGGCCGGGCGCGTGCTGGAGGCGCTCGGCGGCGATGCGGCAGGCAAGACGGTCGCGGTGCTCGGCCTCGCCTTCAAGCCCAATACGGACGACATGCGCGAGGCGCCGAGCCTGGAGCTGGTGCCGGCGCTGCAGGCGGCCGGGGCGAAGGTGCGCGCCTACGACCCGCAGGCGATGGAGACCGCCCGCCCGCTGCTGCCGGATGTCGCCTGGTGCCGCGATGTCTATGACGCCGCCCGAGGCGCCGACTGCGCCGTGCTGATGACGGAATGGAACGAGTTCCGCGCGGTGGACATGGAGCGCCTCGGCAGAGCCATGGCCGCGCCCGTGCTTCTCGACCTGCGCAATGTGTACAAGCCCGCCGAAATGGCGGCGGCCGGCTTTTCCTATCGCGGCGTCGGCAAGGGCGGAGCGACATGACGGGGCATGGCTTCCACCCGAGCTTCCTCAGGGAGTACGACGCGCGCGGCATTGTCGGCGAGACCCTGTCGGAGGCGGATGCGCTGGCGCTCGGCCGCGCCTTCGGCACCGTGCTGGCGCGGGGCGACAGGCAGAGCGCGGCCGTGGGTTATGACGGCCGGCTGAGTTCCCCCGGCCTCGAGGCGGCGCTGGTCGAGGGGCTTTCCGCCGCCGGCATCGACACGACCCGCATCGGGCTCGGACCGACGCCGATGCTCTATTTCGCCATGTACCATCTGGGTCTCGACGCAGGCGTCATGGTCACCGGCTCGCACAACCCGCCCGACTACAACGGTTTCAAGATGGTGGTGGCGGGCGAGGCGTTCTTCGGCGAGCACATCCGGGCGCTCGGGCCGCTCGCCGCCGCAGGCGGGTTCGCCGAGGGGCGGGGCGCGGTTTCCGGGGTCGCTGTCGAGGACGCCTATGTCGCGCGCCTCGCCGAGGAGGCGGGCGACGGACCGGGACTCCGCGTCGGCTGGGATGCCGGCAACGGCTCGGCCGGGCGCGTCATGGCCCGGCTCACGGCGCTGTTGCCGGGCGAACATTTCCTGCTGAACGAAGAGATCGACGGGACCTTCCCGGCTCACCATCCGGACCCGACCGTGCCGGAAAACCTGGTCCAGCTCGTCGATCTGGTGCGCCGCGAGGGCCTGGACCTCGGCATTGCGCTCGACGGCGACGGCGACCGGCTGGGCGCGGTGGACGGCGAAGGGGAAGTGCTCTGGGCGGACCAGCTGCTCATCCTGCTCGCGCGCGACCTGCTCGCCGAGCGGCCGGGCGCAGGCGTGATCGCCGATGTGAAGGCGAGCCAGGCGCTGTTCGACGCCGTGGCCGAGGCCGGCGGGCGGCCCGAGATGTGGAAGACGGGCCACACTCTCATCAAGAGTCGCATGGCCGAGACCGGGACGCCGCTCGCAGGCGAGATGAGCGGCCACATCTTCTTCGCCGACCGCTGGTACGGCTTCGATGACGGGCTCTACGCCGCGCTCCGGCTCCTGGGGGCGCTCGAGCGGTCCGGCCTCACGCTCGCGGAGTTCCGCCGGTCGCTGCCCGTGTGGATCAACACGCCGGAGCTGCGCTTTCCCTGTCCGGAGACGCGCAAATTCGCGGTTCCGGGAGAGGTCGCCCGGCGGCTGGCCGCGGCCGGCGCCGATGTGAATGCAACCGACGGCGTGCGCGTCGCCACCGAAGACGGCTGGTGGCTCTTGCGCGCCTCCAACACGCAGGATGCGCTGGTCGCGCGCTGCGAGGCGCATGCGGGGGCGGGAGAGGCCGGGCTCGACCGGCTCAAGGCCGCGCTCGCATCCGAACTGCGCGCCTCGGGCGTCGAACCGCCGGAGATCTGAGACAGCCCATGCCCGAAGTCCGTCCCAACCCGCTCAAGCTCAACCGCCTGCAGTGCAAGACGCTCGCGCTGCTGCAGGCGCTCGCCGAACTGCCGCGCTATGCGACGCCGGGACCCGAGGAGGGCGAGACCGTGATCGCCTCCATGCCGCCCGCCCACGGCAACCACTTCCACCTCGGGCCCTGGATTGTGTTCGCTAGCGACGCGACCGGGCTCGCCAACCGCTCCGTATTCGTTGCGCTTACCCGGCGGGGACTGGTGCGCGACGCCGGCGGGCGCACCGTGCTGACGGTTGCCGGCAGGGACTACGAAACCGGCATCGCCGGCTCTATCCTGCACCGCAGCGACCACGATTGAGACAGGGCGGCCGGCGCCGGCCGCCCGACGGGAGGGGGAAAAGTGCATATCGGATTTATCGGCCTCGGCACCATGGGCGGGCCCATGGCGCTCAATATCCGCAGGGCGGGTTTCGAGATGACCGTCCACGACCTGAACCGCCAGGCTGCGAGCGCGCTGGAGGCGGCGGGCGCGACATGGGCGGCGAGCGCGCGCGCCGTGGCGGAGGCCTCGGACGTTGTGCTGACCTCGCTGCCGGGCCCGCCCGAGGTGGAGGCCGTCGCGCCGGAGCTTCTGGCGGGCTTCGCGCGCGGCAAGGTCTGGTTCGACCTCACCACCAACTCCCCGGTGCTCATCCGCCGCCTGCATCCGGCGTTTGCGGAAATCGGCGCGGAGCTGTTCGATGCGCCGGTGAGCGGGGGCCCGCGCGGGGCGCAGTCGGGCAAGCTCGCCGTGCTGGTCGGCGGCGACAAGGCGGTGTTCGAGGCGAACCGCGCCCCGCTCGACGCCATGGGCGACCAGGTGCGCCATGTCGGGCCGCTCGGCGCGGGCGCGGTCACCAAGCTCGTCCACAACGCCTCCGCCTATGCGATGCAGGCCGCGGTCGTCGAGATGTTCACCGCCGGCGTCAAGGCCGGGGTGGAGCCGCTCGCGCTCTGGGAGGCGATCCGCCAGGGCGTGCGCGGGCGCCAGCGCGGCTTCGACAGCCTGGCGGACCATTTCCTGCCCAACGATTACGACCCGCCGGACTTCGCGCTTCGGCTGGCCCACAAGGACGTCTCGCTCGCCGCCGAGCTCGGCCGCGACATGGGCGTGCCGATGCGCCTCATCGACATGACCCGCGCCGAGATGAGCGAGGCGCTGGGCCGCGGCTGGGGCGACCGCGACTCCCGCGCCTTCCTCCTCCTCCAGCAGGAGCGCGCCGGCGTCGAAATCGAAGTGGAAAAGGCCGCCATCGACGCCGTGCTCACGGCGGACCAGTAGGGGCGGAGGCGAAACGGTGACAGCCCCCGCGATTCCGCCCGCGCTGTTCGATTTCCTGTGCGAGCTGAAGGAGAACAACGACCGGGCGTGGTTCGAGGCGAACCGGGAGCGCTATATCGGGCAGGTGCGCGACCCGATGCTGGACTTCATCGCCGCCTTCGGCGAGCCGCTGGCGGCGATCAGCCCGCATTTCCGCGCCGATCCGAGGGCGAATGGCGGCTCGCTGTTCCGCATCTACCGCGACACCCGATTCTCGCGCGACAAGACGCCCTACAAGACCAATGTCGGCGCGCATTTCCGCCATGCGGCCGGCAGGGACGCGCATGCGCCCGGCTTCTACCTGCATCTGGAGCCGGGCCGCTGCTTCGCGGGCTGCGGCATCTGGCGCCCCGGCGGCGAGGCGGTGGGCGCCATCCGCGAGGCCATTGCCGGCCGGTCCCGGGTGTGGAGGCGGGTCACCGGCGCTTCGTTCTGCGAGACCTTCTCGATGATGGGCGAATCGCTCAAGCGTCCGCCGCGCGGCTATGACGCCGACCACCCGCTGATCGGGGACCTGAAACGCAAGGACTTCATCGCGCGGGCCGAGGTTTCGGAGGCCGACGCCGTCGAACCGGATTTCCTCGACCGCTTCGCCGGCATCGCGCGGTCCGGCGGCCCCTTTGTCCGCTTCCTCTCCGAAGCCCTCGGCGTTCCGTTCTGAGAAGCGCTACCCCGCCTCCATGTCGTGGACGGCCCAGCAGACCCATGTGGTCCACCAGCCGTTGACCTCGAGACCGGCGGCGGCCTGGAGGGCGCGGAGCGCGGCGTCGGAGCGCGGGCCCCACACGCCGTCCACGGGGCCCGGGGCGAAGCCGAGCCGGGCGAGCGCGCGCTGGCGGCCCTCCGGCATCCAGACATCCGACCACACGTCCGGAATCTCCGGGTCGTCGTAGATCGCGCGCAGCACCCGGGCGAAGGGGAAGCCCAGCACGTCCTGCTTCCAGGTCGGGCAGAGGTCGTGGTGGCCGTGATGGTCGCGCGGCCCGATCCCCGGCCAGCGGGCGGCGATCTCCCGGCCGACCGCCGCCATCATGGCGATCTGCTCCTCCGTCCAGGGCTCCACCCTGAAGATGCGCCGGCCGTCGGGCGTCGCGGCCTCGATCCAGTCCGGACCCGCCGGCACGCCCTCGCGCGCATAGCCGATATTCACCGTTTCGATGCCGATGCAGGCGCGCGCGCCCTTGGTGCGGGCCGTCGAGGGCCGGCCGTCCCAGCGCAGCTTCTGCTCGACGCCGGCATGCCAGGAGCGGTTGGCGAGCGAGACATAGCGCGACACGCCCTCGGCGAAGCTGCGTCCGACGGCGTAATGGGCCGAGGCCTGTCCCTTGCGCTCCGGCTCGGCGCCGCCGAGCAGGCGGTCGCAGGCGGCAAGGTCGTATGTCGCCGTCCAGTGCCATGTGACGCCCATCGGCCGCCCGCCCGTCGCCTTCGTCCAGCCCCGCGAGACCGCATGGCCCTTGCCGCGCGGGATGCGGGAGCGTGCGTCTGTGCGGAAACCCTCCGGCCACGGCGCCGGCCGCTTGTCGAGAGCCTGTCCGGAGCCTGTCGAAGGGGACCCCGGCGATGTGTCATGAAATGTCATGTTTTGTCATGCGGGGCTGTCTTAGCGGGGCTGCGCGGCCGGCGCCGCCGCCGGTGCGGGGCGGGGTCGGTTGCGGTCATCTCGTCTCCTTTCCGGTCGGGGAGGGCGGTCCCTTTGCCGCGCGTATCGCGCGCGGGCGCGGGCGCGCCTTTGCGCCGGCGCGGTTCGCGCGCCTGATTGCGCGCGCGAGGCGGAGGGCGCACCTCTCCCGTCGGTTCTGCGGGTGTTTTTCCGGATCCGGGGGAAGCGGCTCCGGATGCCCCTTCCCTCTATTGACACCATACTACAGGATCGGTCAGAGTCAAGCCCCGTTCCGAACAAAAAGTAAATATCAAGGATATTTTTCATGGGACGCCGAGGGTGACGACAAGGGGGGCGCGGTGACTCAACAGACAGGCGGGGAAGGAGGTTTCCGGCTGCAACCGGCGGCGACACCGATCGGCAGGCGCGGGACTCACACGGCGGTCCGGGCGAGCGCGCTCCGGATCATCGCCTCGGTCTCGGCCAGCCCGTAAAGCGCGGCGAAGGAGCCGAAGCGCGGCCCCTGCTTGCGCCCCAGCAGGACTTCGTAGAGCGCGGCGAACCATGTCCTGAGCGGCTCGAAGCCATGCGCCTTGCCGACGGCGTAAACATCCGCCTGCACGGTCTCGCCGTCCGCATCGCGCGGCAGCGCCGCCAGCCGGTCGGCCAGCTCCGCCAGCGCTGCCGCTTCCTTCGCGTCCGGGTCGCGCCAGACCTTCTGCGGGGCCACGAAATCGCGGCAGTAGGCAACCGCGAAATCCGCCAGCCGGTCCAGTTGCGGCCGCGTTTCCGGCGACGTCCCCGGGTCGTAGCGCGAGATGAAGCCCCAGAGCGTGTCCTTGTCCCGCGCGTCGCTGGCCGCCGCCAGGTTGAGCAGCAGCGAGAAGGAAATGCCCTCCTCCGGCTCGGGCGGCGCGCCGCCGTGGATGTGCCAGGCCGGGTTTTCCAGCCGCTTCTCCTCCTCTTCGCCGGCAGCGCGGGCGAGGAAGGCGCGGTAGTCGTCCACGGCGCGCGGGATGACGTCGAAATAGAGCCGCTTCGCCGCCTTCGGCTTCTGGAACATGAACAGCGCCAGGCTCTCCTCCGGCGCATAGGTCAGCCATTCCTCGATGGACAGGCCGTTGCCCTTCGACTTGGAGATCTTCTCGCCGCGCTCGTCGAGGAAGAGTTCGTAGATGAAGCCCTCCGGCGGCCGGCCGCCGAGCGCCCGGCAGATGCGCCCGGAGAGCCGGACCGAGTCGATCAGGTCCTTGCCGGACATCTCGTAATCCACGTCGAGCGCCTGCCAGCGCATCGCCCAGTCGGCCTTCCATTGCAGCTTGCACCCGCCGCCGGTGACCGGCTGTTCGACCCGCCGGCCGCTCTCGTCCTCATAGACGACGGTGCCGGCGTCCGGGTCGCGGTGCAGGATCGGCGCCTGCAGCACGACGCCCGTCTTCGGGCAGACCGGCAGGAAGGGGCTGTAGGTCTCCCGGCGCTCCGGCCCGAGCGTCGGCAGCACGATCTCCATGACCGCATCGTAGGCCCGCAGCACGCCGAGCAGCGTCTCGTCGAACCGGCCGGAGCGGTAGCACTCGGTCGCGCTCACGAATTCGTAGTCGAAGCCGAACCGGTCCAGGAACGCGCGGAGCCGGGCATTGTTGTGCGCGCCGAAGCTCTCATGCGTGCCGAAGGGGTCGGGCACGGAAGTGAGCGGCTTGCCGAGATGGGCCTTCAGCGCCTCGCGGTTCGGCACATTGTCGGGCGCGCGGCGCAGGCCGTCCATGTCGTCGGAGAAGGCGAACAGCCGGGTGGGCATGTCGGAGAGCTCGGCGAAGGCGCGGCGCACCATGGCTGTGCGCGCCACCTCGCCGAAGGTGCCGATATGCGGCAGGCCGGAGGGGCCGTAGCCCGTCTCGAACAGCGCATAGCCCTTGTCAGGCACGCCCCCGCCAAGGCGCGCCAGCAGCTTGCGCGCTTCCTCGAACGGCCAGGCGCGGGCGGAGCTTGCAGCACCGTCGGCCATCTGCGGAGGCGTGCCGGACAAGGGCGTGTCCGTTATTCGGCGGCGGGGGCGGGGTCGTTGCGGCGCATGATGTAGTCGCGCAGGATATCGACTTTGCCTTCGAGCCGGGCAAGCCGGTCCCGCACTTCCCGCAGCTCCGCCTGGATGCCGTCGATGCACGCGCTCAGACCGCTCTCCGCACCGTCGATGCGCGCGTTCAGACTGCTCCCCACACCGTCGATGCGTGCGTTCAGACTGCTCTCCACACGGTCGATGCGCGCGCTCAGACTGCTCTCCACGCGGTCGATGCGCGCGTTCAGCCGCAGGAGCAGGCCGGCGAGAGCAATGCCGACGCCCAGTATGGCGATGAGTTCGGGGCTCAAGAGCCGGGTCTCCCCGCTGGCGCAGTGCTGTTGTCCGGGAGGAAGATGCGCCGTCGGCGGCCGGCATGCAAGGGAATTGCGCCACCGGCCCGTTTCGCTCTTTCGCGGAACCGCTCTACAACCGCAGGCATGGCGTCGGAGAGAAGCATCGTCATGCCGCGCGCGCCGGCCCTGGTCGCGAGCCCGGCCCGGGCCGTCTGGCTGGAGCCGGACGGCGTGGTCGAAGCACTTGCGCCCACGGAGGCGGCGGTGCGCGCACGCGGCCGCCCGCCGCTTGCCGTTCACGGACCGGCGACCTCCCGGCGGCTGGACGCGGAGGCCCGGCCCTTCCGCAGCTACGACCTGCTGGAGCTGTTCGCCTTCGTGCGCCCGGCGCAATTCTGCCTGCCCACGCCCAACGGCCTCGCCGACGCCGCCGGCCTGCCCCGCCCGGCTTCGCTGGAGCGCGCGGCGGAAACGCTGTTCGGCGCCGCGCGGGCACTGCTGGCCGAGCTCGCCCGCATGGAGGACGCGCAAGGCGCGGCGGCCGACCTTGCGAGCGATGCCGCGGAGGCCGGCTGGCTCTGGGGGCCGTTCGTGCTGGCGGCGCTCGGCGTATCGGAGCGCCGGCCGGCCGGCGGCGCCGGCTTCGCCGTCTGGGACCGGTTGCCGCCCTGGGCCGAATTCGCGCCGGAGCCGCAGCCGTCCAACCACCCGGTCGAGCCTGAGGAGGCCCGCCGCCGGCTCGCGGACATGCTGGGACCGGACGCCGAGGACCGGCCCGGCCAGGCGGACTACGCATCGGCCGCTGCGGGCGCCTTCCAGCCGCGCGAACGGGCCGGCGAGCCGCATATGGTGGTGGCCGAGGCCGGCACCGGGGTCGGCAAGACGCTGGGCTACCTTGCGCCGGCGAGCCTCTGGGCGGAGGCGAACGAGGCGCCCGTCTGGGTCTCGACCTACACCCGCAACCTCCAGCACCAGATCGACGGCGAACTCGACCGGCTGATCCCCGACCCGGCCGCCAAGCGCCGCCGCGTCGTGCTGCGCAAGGGCCGGGAGAACTATCTCTGCCTGCTCAACCTGGAGGAAGCGGTGCGGACGGCCCGGCTGACGCCGAACGAGACCGTGCCGCTGGCGCTGGCCGCGCGCTGGGCGGACGCGACCCGCGACGGCGACATGACGGGCGGCGACTTTCCCTCCTGGCTCCCGGAGCTGGAAGGGGCGGCGCGCATACGCGGGCTCGGCGACCGGCGGGGCGAGTGCCTCTATTCCGCCTGCGGCCACTACCAGCGCTGCTTCATCGAGCGCGGCGTCAGGCGCGCGCGCCGCGCGGACCTCGTCATCGCCAACCATGCGCTCGTCATGGTGCAGGCGGCGCTGGGCGGGCTCGACGATTCCTGGCTGCCGACCCGTTATGTGTTCGACGAGGGCCACCACCTGTTCGACGCCGCCGACAGCGCCTTCTCGGCCGAGCTGTCGGGGCTGGAGACGGCGGAGCTGCGCCGCTGGCTGCTGGGGGCGGAAGGCGGCGGCTCGCGCGCAAGGGGGCTGAAGCGCCGCGCCGAGGACCTTGTGCCGGACGGGGGCGAGGCGGCCGAAGCGCTCGCGGAGGCCGGGCGGGCGGCTGCCGTGCTGCCTGCGGAGGGATGGCTCGGCCGCCTCGCCGCCGGCGCGGCGCGCGGGGCCGCGGAACGCTTTCTCGCCATCGTCCGCCAGCAGGTGCTGGCGCGGGCGGCCGGGCGCGCAAACGGCGCTTACGGCATCGAGTGCGAATGCCGGCCGCCGGTGGAGGGGCTGATCGAGGCGGCCCATGCCCTGGGCGGCGCGCTGGAGGCGCTGCGCAAGCCGCTCGGCGTGCTGCGGCGCGCGCTGCTGACGCGGCTGGACGACGAGGCCGAAGACCTGGACAGCCGCACGCGCATCCGCATCGAGGCGCTGGCGCGGGTGCTCCACCGCCGGGCCGAGATGCAGCTTGCGGCCTGGGCGGCCATGCTGGAGGCGCTCGACGCCGAGCCGCCGGAAGCGTTCGTGGACTGGTTCGAGTTGGAACGCGCACAGGGCCGCGAACGCGATGTCGGCATGCACCGGCGCTGGATCGACCCGACCGCGCCCTTCGCGGCCGAGGTGGCGGAGCCCGCCCACGGCCTGCTCGTCACCTCGGCAACGCTCCGCGACGGCGCGCGCGAGCCCGAGGAAGCCTGGCAGGCGGCGGAGATGCGCACCGGCGCGCGCCACCTCTCCGCCCCCGCGATCCGCGCGGCGGCGCCCTCGCCCTTCGACTATCCGGGGCAGACGCGGGCGCTGGTGGTGACGGACGTGCGCCGGGACTCGCTCGAGCAGGTGGCGGCGGCCTGCCGGAGCCTCTTCCTGGCGGCGGGCGGCGGCGCGCTCGGGCTGTTCACGGCCGTTGCGCGGCTGCGCGCCGTGCATGAGCGCCTGGCGGAACCGCTGGACGCCGCCGGCATCCCGCTGCTGGCCCAGCATGTGGACCGGATGGATGTCGCGACGCTCATCGAGATCTTCCGCGCCGAGCCCGATTCCTGCCTGCTCGGCACGGATGCGGTGCGCGACGGCGTGGACGTGCCGGGTCGCGCACTCCGCCTGATCGCATTCGACCGCGTGCCCTGGCCGCGCCCGACCATCCTGCACAGGGCGCGGCGCGCGCATTTCGGCGGCTGGCGCTATGACGACATGCTGACCCGCCTGCGCCTGCGGCAGGCCTACGGCCGGCTCGTGCGCCGCCGCGACGACAAGGGCGTGTTCGTGCTGCTCGACCCGAGAATGCCGTCGCGCCTCGCCGCCGCCTACCCCGAGGGCGTCGCACTGGAGCGCGTCGGGCTGGCGGAGGCTTGCCGGATCGTCAGCGGCTTTGTGGGGGAAAGCAGGGTATAGATCCGGTGCTCACGACATTAAGCGAAGGGAGACCAAACATGAAGACTGGAATGAAGATGTCCCGCCATGCCGAAGTTCGGACTCAGCAGCGCGGATTGCACAACAGCAAGCTCCGCATCCTGCTCGACGAAGCCTCTCGGTATTCGCACGATGCGCGGATGTTCACTAAGAAGGACAAGAAGCGGTACATATCGTCCTTGAAGCGCGATATAGAGCATCTCAAACGCAAGGGGTTCTTAGAGGCCGTATCCGACCTGAAGCGGGAAATCCAGCTTGCCGAGGGTCTTGTCGGTTGGAAAGCGGTCATCGTCGATGACAAACTCATTACCTGCTATCCTGTGACCAAGGCGCGCGGCCGCAGGCAACGCAACCGCAAGCGGCGACGGGAGTGACTCTGCTCCTGCTGTGCCTCTATGTCGAATGGAACAGAACGCCGTGACGGATCGCGACCCTTTCCTTGCAGGGCAACGGATGACAACGAATTGCCGTGCTGCTACGGTCCGGCCGAAGCGTATCCGGGGCTCTGTCGGGAGCCGCTGTGAGGGACGGGCATGGACATCAGTTCCGAACTGGTTGCAATCCTCGGCGTCGGAATCGCTCTGGCCGGGTTGATGCTGGCCGGGCAGCAGAGGACCGACAAGCGCATGGACCGGCTTGAGGACCGCCTGATCGCCGTCGAAAAGGGCCAGGCGCGAATGGAAGGCAAGCTGGGGTTCATCGAAAATTATATCCTGGGCCGCAACGCCGCCCCGGACGAACGGGCGGAGGCCCCGGCGGAATAGCCCTGCTCGAACCCGGCTTCCTGCAATCGAAGACGCCGTCCGGGATTCCGGAGGAGAAACCGCCATGACCGAATCCAACGACCGCACGGAACTTCGCGAGGCCGGGGCGCGGCTTGCGAAGGAGTTCGGCCTGCCGGTGCCGAAGGGCGCGCCGGGGCTGGACGCCTTTGCGCTGGAAGCGGGCTTCGGCTCGCTGCTGGCGGACCCGGCGCTGCCGCCCGCCGACCGCATGGTGGCGGTGCTCTCGGCGCTCGCGCAGAAGGACCGGCAGGGGGCCATTGCCGAACATATCCGGCCGGCGGTCGCGGCCAGGCTGGAGGCGCGGGAAATCCGGGAGGTTTTCGTGCAGTGCGGCCTTTATGGCGGGCTGACGATGGCGGCGCATGCGCTGAACACGCTGAATGCGCAGCTGGGCCATCCCGACCGGGAGGAGGAGGACGCGCGCGACCTCGCGGCGCTGGAGGCGGACGGCCGCGCCACGATGCACAAGCTGCACGGCGAGCGCGCCGAAACCGGCTATGCCGCGCCCGGCAATGCGGGCTCCGCCGGCCTCTACCGCATCGCGATCCTCTACGGCTACGGCGTCATCTGGCACAGGCCCGGCCTCTCGCACCGGCGGCGCATGATCGTGGCGCTGGCGAGCATGGCCGTGCTGGGGCTGCACGACACGCTGGCGAAATTCGCGGCCTCGGCCCGCGCCATGGGTCTCACGCCGGCCGAAATCGCGGCCGCCATCGCCCAGACTGCCCCCTATGCCGGCTTCCCACCCGCCCTCAACGCGCTCGGCCGCCTCGCCGACATGCTGGCCGAACCGGACGATTGACGGCGCGCTGCGCTCAGACCGGCCTCGGGCTGAAACCGAGGGCGCGGGAGCGCAGGTGGAGCATGCAGATCACCAGGAAGTTCATCGCGTTGAAGGCCGCACCCGAGAGGAAAGCCGGCGCATAGGAGCCGGTCTGGTCGAATATGTAGCCGGCAAGCGTGCCGCCGATGGCCATGCCGGCGCCCGCGAACATGTACTGCGCGCCGACGCGCCAGCCGATCTCCGAGACCGGGAACCAGAGCCTGAGCAGCAGCGGGTAGCAGGGCATGATGCCGGCGAAGCCCAGCCCGAACATGAGCGCGGCGACGTAGAGCCCCGTCAGGCTCTCGACCATGGCGAACACGATCATCATGACGAACTGGCACAGGGACCCGATCAGGAGCGTCGGCGCCGCGCCGATCCGGTCCGACAGCATGCCGAAGCCGATCCGGCTGAAGAAGCCGGCGACCATCAGCACAGACAGGATTTCCGCCCCGCGCTCCTCGGCATAGCCGAGGTCGGAGGTGTGCGACACCAGATGGACGATGGGCATGGCCATGGCCCCGCAGCAGCCGAGCACGGCGAGCCAGAGCGCGCCCTGCACCATCTCTGGCGGCCAGTCCAGCACCTTGCCGCCGCGCGACGCCGGCAGGCGGACCGGGCCCGGCGGCGGGGCCGGCGGCTTCGGGCGGATCAGCCAGCAGAGCGGCAGCATCGTCACGGCCGCGAACACGGCATAGTAGAGATAGGTTTCCCGCCAGCCGACCGTGCGTTCCAGATGGCCGAAGACCATTGGCCAGACGGCGCCGGCCAGCCCCTGGCCCGATGCGATGATGGCGATGGCGAGGCCCCGCCGTCGGTCGAACCAGCGGGTGGCGTTGGCGACCAGCGGCGCGATCATCGCCGCCTTGCCGAGCAGTCCGATCAGGAGGCCGTTGGCGACCCAGAGCCCCCAGCGGCCCTCGGACTGGCTCGCCACAACGCTGCCGAGGCAGATCATCACGGAGCCGAACAGGATCGGCTGGATGATGCCGCGCTTGTCCATCCACCAGCCCATGGCGACGCCGCCGATGCCGGTGCCGACCATGAGCACCGAATAGGCGAAGGAGGGCACCCAGCGCTCGCCGCCGAGATCGGCGGCAATGGGCTTGAGCGCCACGAACAGGAATGTCGGCGCGCCGAGCGCGATGCCGTTCAGGATGAGCGACGCCCAGACGACCACCCAGCCGTAGCGCACTTCGACGCTGGAAGATTGGTAGTCGGACATGAGAGCGGGGTGCCCCTCGGCTTCCGGACCGGCGGTCGCGCCGCGGCGCCTGCCGGCCGTCAGCCCGTCTCGGGAGCCGGCATCAGGCGCGGCCGGCGAAGGAGGAGAGCATGGAGGCGTCCACGCCGAGCTTGGCGATGGCGCGCGACCATTTGGAGTCGAGCGTGCCGTCGAACAGGATGGCTTCGTCGGCCGGGGCGGTCAGCCAGCCATTGTCCTGGATCTCGCCCTCGAGCTGTCCCGGCGCCCAGCCGGCATAGCCGAGCGCGAGCAGGCGCTTCTCGGGGCCGTCGCCGACCGCGATCGCCTTGAGCACGTCGATGGTCGCGGTCAGCCGGATGCGGTCCGACACGGCGAGCGAGCCTTCCCGGTCGTAGTCGGAGGAGTGGAGCACGAAGCCGCGCCCGGTCTCGACCGGCCCGCCGGACAGGATCGACATGTCCGCTTCGCTGTCCTCGACCCCCAATTGCTCCAGCAGGTCGGTGAAGGAGAGCGATTCTAACGATTTGTTGATGACCAGCCCCATTGCGCCCTCTTCGCTGTGGGCGCACATATAGATGACCGTGCGCTCGAAGCGCGGGTCGCTCATGCTGGGCATGGCGATCAGCAATTGCCCGGTCAGCCAGCCTTCCCCGGAGTCGTCTTGCGTCATGGCATCGAGTTTAGCACGGCGGAGGCGGGTGTGAAGGCGGACGGCGAACGGAGCGGCGCATGGGCTTGAGAGGCGCGGTCCGGCTGCGGTTCCCGGTCATGCTGCTGGCGGCTCTGGCGGTCTCCGGCGAGGCCGGCGCGACCGCATCGCCCTGGGCCCGGACGCCGGAGGCCGCCGTGCGGCTGGTCTCGGCGAGCGAGGGCGTCGGGAACCTGGACCGGGTCCGGCTCGGGCTCGAATTCGAGCTGGCGCCGGGCTGGAAGACCTACTGGCGCAGCCCCGGCGAAGGCGGCCTGCCGCCCGCGCTCGACTGGGCGGGAAGCGACAATCTCGGCAAGGCCAGCCTCTACTGGCCGGCGCCGGAACGCTTCACCATTCTCGGCATAGACAGCGTCGGCTACGAGGACCGCCTGCTGCTGCCGATGGACGTGGAAGTCCCGCAGCCAGGCGAGCCCGTCAGGGTCGCGCTCCGGGTGGACTATCTCACCTGCTCCGACATCTGCGTGCCGCAGGGCGCCGACCTTGCGCTGGTCCTGCCTGCCGGTCCGGCCGCGCCTTCGGCGGAAGCGTTCGCCATCGACCGCTGGCGCGGCCGCGCGCCGCGGCCGGAGCCGGCCGCGGGCCGGGCGGAGCTCGTGGGCGAGGGCGACGGAGCGGTCCTCCGGGTCGCGCTCCCCGGAATCGAGCCGGAGGACATCTTCATCGAAGCCGGCGGCCTTGCCGCCTTCGGCCGGCCGACGCCCGTTGCGGGCGGGCTGACGGTGCCGGTCTCCTGGGCGAAGGGCGGCCCGGAGGGGCTGCTGGGCCGGGAGCTGGTCGCGACGGTCACCGGCGGCGGAGAGGCCGTGGAGCAGCGCCTTCAGGTCGCGCCGGGCGGCGAACGCGCCTCATACGGCATCGCGATAATCCTGGCGCTGGCGCTGGCGGGCGGCGTCATCCTCAACCTCATGCCCTGCGTGCTGCCGGTGCTCGGCATCAAGCTCATGCATTTCGCGGGGCTCGGCGGAGCCGGACGGAGCCGGGCGCGGGCCGAGTTCCTGGCCGTCGCCGGCGGCATCCTGTTTTCGTTCTGGCTGCTGGCCGCGGCGGCGGCCGCGGCGTCCCAGGCCGGCATGGCGGTTGGCTGGGGCGTCCAGTTCCAGCAGCCCGTCTTCTTGGCGGCGATGCTGTTCCTGCTGCTGCTGTTCGCGGCCAACCTGTGGGGCCTTTTCGAGATCCCGGCGCCGCGTTTCGCGGGCGGACTCCGGGGTGGCCCCTTCCTCACCGGCATGTTCGCCACCCTGCTGGCGACGCCCTGCTCGGCGCCCTTCGTCGGCACCGCGGTCGGCTTCGCGCTCACAAGGGGGCCGCTGGAGATCGCGCTCATCTTCACGGCGCTCGGCCTCGGCCTGGCGCTGCCCTATCTGGGGGTTGCGGCCTTTCCGGGCCTCGCGGCGGCCATGCCGAAGCCCGGCCGCTGGACGGTCCGGCTGCGCTTCGCCCTCGGCCTCGCCCTCGCCGGGACCGCGGGATGGCTGCTGGCCGTGCTCGCGGCGCAGCTCGGCTGGCCCGCAGCCTTCGGGGCGCTCGCGGCGGCCGCCCTGCCGGCCGTGCTTCTGGCGGCCTGGGCGCGGCGCCGCGGACGCGTCCTCGGGGCCGGCGCGGCGCTGGCCGCGGCGGTGGGCCTGGCGGCCGTGGCCGTCCTGCCGGCCGCCATGGAGCCGGCGGCGCCGGAGGGGCGCTGGCAGGCCTTCGAGGAGGCCCGGATCGCGCCGCTGGTGTCGGAGGGCCGGACGGTCTTCGTCGATGTGACCGCCGACTGGTGCATCACCTGCAAGTTCAACAAGGCGGCGGTGCTGGGCCGGGGGCCCGTCGCGGACCGCCTCGCCGGGGACGTGGTGGCGATGCGCGCCGACTGGACCCGGCCGGACCCGGCCATCTCGGTCTATCTCGCGCGCTTCGCCCGCTACGGCATTCCCTTCAACGCCGTTTACGGTCCCGGCGCGCCCGCCGGGATTGCGCTCCCCGAATTGCTGACCGAGGGCGCGGTGCTGGAGGCGCTCGACGCGGCCGCACGGCACCGGGGCGGATAAGCCGGCGATTTCTTGCGGGGCGGCGGCCGGCGTTGTAACCCTCGTCTGTCCTGCCGGGCCGGTCGTCCGGCGGGATGGAGAGGAGCCCATGGCCGTCAGCCGCAGCGATCTGGAGACCGTCCATCAACTGCCGCTGTTCCAGGGCCTGGCCCCGGACGCGCTCCGGCGGCTGGTCCGGGACGCGGAAGTCCTCGCCTGTTCCAAGCGGACCGTGATCTTCGAGCAGGGGCAGCCGGTCACCCACTTTTTCGGTGTGCTGTCCGGGTGGGTGAAACTCTTTCGCCTGCGCCCGGACGGCTCCGAGGTCATCATCGAGGTGTTCGGCCCCGGCGAATCCTTTGCCGAGGGCGCGATCTGCATGGCGGACGGCTATCCGGTTTCCGCCGAGCTGGTCGAGGACGGCCGGCTGCTTGCGGTGCCTGTCGCCAGCTATATCGAGCGGCTGCGCGAGGACCCGGAACTGGTCGTCAGGACCTTCGCCTCGCTCGCGGTGAACCTGAAGCGGCTGGTGTCCCGGATCGAGAGCGGCAGCAGCCTCAACTCCTCGCAGCGCGTCGGCGCCTTCCTGCTGCATTTCTGCCCGCCCGCGAGCCCGGGCGGCGGTCCCGTCAATGTGCGCCTGCCCTACGACAAGAAACTGATCGCGAACCGGCTCGGCATGAAGCCGGAGACCTTTTCGCGGGCGCTGGCCAGCCTCAGGAAGCACGGGGTGGCGGTCAGGGGCGGGAAGGCGCGGATCGCCGACCCGGCCGCTCTCCGCCGGCATGTCTCGCCCGAATAGCCGCAACCGACACCCGCACGAACCAAGGAGCCGCACAGTGGCCGCCACCCTCGACTACGATGCCCTGCTGGCGCCGGACCTGCCGCCGCCCGCCCCGGTCTGGAAGGGGTTTCCGCCCTACAATTTCATCGGCGGCAATGTCGATGCGGCCAGCATGCCGGTCGAGGACATGATCGCGGCGACCGCGACGGCGCTGCGCCGGGAGGGCGCGACGCTGGCGACCTACGGGCTCGAGAGCGGGCCGCTCGGCTACCGGCCGCTGCGCGAGTTCGTGGCCGCCAAGCTCAGGAAGCGCAGCGGCCTCGCGGTCTCGCCCGACAATGTCCTCATCACCTCGGGCTCGAACCAGGGTCTCGACCTCGTCAACGAGATTTTCCTGCGGCCCGGCGACACGGTGCTGGTGGAGCAGTTCTGCTATGGGAGCGCGCTCGCCCGCCTGCGCCGACTGGGCGTCAGGCCTGTGGGCGTCCCGCTGGACGGGGACGGCATGCGCATGGACCTGCTGGCCGAAAAGCTGGCGGCGCTCGCCTCGGAGGGCGTGAAGCCGAAGTTCATCTATGTCATCCCGACGATCCAGAACCCCGGCGGCAGCATCATGCCCGAGGCGCGGCGCGCCGAGCTGCTCGGCCTGTCGGCGGAATACGGCGTGCCGGTGTTCGAGGACGAGTGCTATGCGGACCTGCTGTGGACCGGCGAGCGGCCGCCGGCCATCGCGGCGCTGGACGACGGCAACCGGGTGATCCATTGCGGGTCGTTCTCGAAGACCGTCGCGCCGGCGCTGCGCGTCGGCTACATCGTGGCCGAGTCCGGCCTGATCGCCCGGATGCTGGCCTGCAAGCATGACGGCGGCACCGGGGCGCTCGAGCAGATGATGCTGGCGGAATACTGCCGGACCCACTTCGATGCCCATGTCGACCGCGTGACGGCGATCCTCAAGCAGAAGCTCGACGCCATGACGGCGGCGCTGGAGGAGCATTTCGGCACGGCCGCGGAGTTCGTGGCGCCGGAAGGAGGCATCTACCTCTGGGTCGCGTTCCCCGAAACGGTGGACGCCATGAAGCTCGCCGCAGCCTCCGCCGGCGCCGGCATCGCCATCAATCCCGGGCCCGAATGGTCCGCCGACGCCGCGCCGGCCCGCTCGCGCATCCGGCTCTGTTTCGGCAACCCGACCGTCGGGGAAATCCGCGAAGGCGTGAAGAGGCTGGCGGAAATCTGCCACCGCGAGTTCGGGATACCGCTCCGGAGCGGCAATATCGAACGCGCATGAGCAACACGCCGGAATTCCAGCCGGGCCCGGACCGCCCGCTGCCGGAGGCCGCCGACATCGTCGTCATCGGCGGCGGCGTGGTCGGCGTCACCGCGGCGCTCACGCTCGCCGAATGGGGCGTGCCGGTCGTGCTGTGCGAGAAGGGCCGGATCGCGGGCGAACAGTCCTCCCGGAACTGGGGCTGGATCCGCATCCAGGCGCGCGACCCGCGCGAGATTCCGCTGATGCTGGAGTCCCAGGCGCTCTGGCGGCGCTTCGGCGAGCGAAGCCCCGCCGATTTCGGGCTCCGGCAGGGGGGCATCGCCCATCTGGCGGAGGACGAGGAGGAGCTGGCAGGCCATGAGGCCTGGCTCGCCTCGGCGCGGCCCTTCCAGCTTTCCTCGCGGATGCTCTCCGCCGCCGAGGCCGGCGAACTGGTCGGCGGGGACGCCGGGCGCTTCGCCGGGGGCCTGCTGACGCCGACCGACATGCATGCGGAGCCGGCGCTGGCGGTTCCGGCGCTCGCGGGCCTCGCCTCGGAGGCCGGTGCCGCGATCTTCGAGCGAACGGCCGTGCGCACGCTGGAGCTTGCGGGCGGCAGGATTGCCGGGGTCGTCACGGAGCGCGGCGCCATCGCCTGCCGCGGGGTCATCCTGGCGGGCGGCGCCTGGTGCCGCCCGTTCCTCGAGAACATGGGCCGTTCGCTGCCGCAGCTTGCGGTGCGCTCGCAGGCGCTGCGCACGGCCCCGGCGCCGGCCATCGCGCCGGGGCCGGTGGGGACGCGGGCCGCATCGGTGCGCCCGCGCCTGGACGGCGGCTATACGGTCGGCCGGGTGCATGCGGCGCGGTTCGATCTCATCCCGGCGGCCTTCGCCCATTTCCGGAAATTCCTGCCGCTCTACCGCGACCGCTGGCGCTTCGTGCGGCTCCGGTTCGGGCCGGAATTCTTCGGCGCGCTCGGCAGGCGGCGCTGGCGGGCCGACCAGTTCAGCCCGATGGAGCAGGCGAGGGCGCTCGATCCCCTGCCGGACAGGCAGGTGCTGGACGGCATCCTGACCGGCGCCCGCAGCGTCTATCCGCAGCTGCGGGACGTGCCGGCGGTCGAAAGCTGGGGCGGCATGATCGACGTCACGCCGGACGAGGTGCCGCTGGTCGGGCCGCTTGCCGGCCTGGAGGGGCTGACGCTTGCCAGCGGGCTCTCCGGCCACGGGTTCGGTCTCGGTCCGGGTCTCGGCCTGCTGGCGGCCCAGCTCGCCACCGGGCGGGACCCGGCCGCGGACCCGGCCCCGTTCGCCCCGGCCCGTTTCGACCGGCCGTGAGGGCAACAGGCACAGGGCGGGGCCCCGGCCCATGACTCCCGCTGTCGCTGCCCGCTTCGTGCTGGCGACCTGTTTCCTGGTGCTGCTGTTCAACGGCGGCGCGCGCTTCGCCATCGGGCTGCTGCTTCCTCCGATGGAAGAGGAGCTTACCTGGACCCGCAGCGAACTCTCGCTGAATGTCACCCTGTTCATGGTGCTCTCCGCCGCGGTCCTGTTCTTCGTCGGCGTCCTTGTGGACCGCGTCGGCGCGGGGGCGGTGCTGGGCGCCGGGGTGCTTGTCTCGGCCATCGGGCTCGGCTCGATGAGCCTGGTCGAGCATCCGTGGCAGGCGCTTCTGTTTTACGGCGTCCTGTTTGCGCTCGGCAGCGCCGGCACCTCGGTCACGCCGGTCGGGGTGCTGCTCAGCCGCTGGTATCCCCATCGGCTGGGAATGGCCAACAGCATCGCGATCTCCGGCATGGGGCTGGGCCAGCTGCTGGTCATCTCGGCGCTGACCGCGCAGCTTGCCTCCATCGGCTGGCGCGGGTCCTTCCTTGCGCTGGGCGCCGCCACGCTGGTCTGCATCCTGCCTGTCGTCCTGGTGGCGCGAAGGACGGCGATCCCGGCGGCGGACCTTGGAAGGGAGGCGGGCACCCTCCGTGAAGCCCTGGCGTCGCGCCGCCTCTGGGCGCTCCTGGTCATCTATGCGATCTGCGGTTTCCAGGTCTTCCTGATGGCCACCCATGTCGTTGCCTTCGCGGTCGACGAAGGCGTCGGCGCCCTGCTCGCGGGCAACATGCTGGCGTTCATGGGGCTGACCGGCCTCGGCGGCGTGTTGCTGACCGGCCTGCTGAACGACCGCTTCGGCCCTGTCCTCCCGACCGTCATCTGCTTCGCGCTCAGGACCGTGCTGTTCGCGGTCCTGCTGGTGAGCCGGGAGCCGGCGGTCATCGTCGGGATGGTCCTGTTGTTCGGCGTCACTTTCTGGATAACCGCGCCGCTCACCATCGTCTTCGGCCGCGAGATTGCGGCCATGAGCCTGCTCGGCACGGTGACGGGGCTCATCACCATGGTCCACCATTCGGTCGGCGGCCTCGGCGCGTTGTTCGGCGGCGCCATCTTCGATGCCTACGGCGCCTATGACGGGGCGTTCGTCCTCATGCTCGTCCTCTCCGTCATCGCCCTCGCCCTCAGCCTGGCCCTCCTGCCGCGAGGGCGGGCCCGGCCCCCCGGCGGCGCGGCTTGACCGGGAGGCGGCGCGGAGCGTCTAATCGGGGTCGAGGCTGGAAGGAGGCGGTGCATGGAACCGGTGCGCTATATCGACCGCACGCGCGACGACTACATTCGACAGGGCTACGAGAAGGCCTATGAGTGGGCGCATTTCGAGGATGTGCCGTTCGCGCGCCTCGCCAAGCCGCTTTCGGAATGCCGCGTCGGGCTGATCGGCACCAGCGAGATCGCGGTCCGCTACGACCCGGAGACGGAAGAGGACCCGGTGGCCGAAGAGGATTTCCGGGGCGTCTATTCCTTCGCCGCCGACACGCCGACGGAGAAGCTCTACAGCCGCACCAGGTCCTTCGACCGCTTCGCCACCCATCTGGACGACGTCAACGCCTTCTACCCGGTGGACCGCCTGCGCGAAGCCGTGGCGGACGGGCGGGTCGCGAGCATGCCGGACCGGTTCTACGGCTGCTACAACAATTACAGCAAGCGCAAGGTGATGACCGAGGAGGCGCCCAAGGCGCTGCGATATTGCCGCGAGGACGGCATCGATGCGCTCCTCATGGTGCCCGTCTGACCCGTCTGCCATCAGACCGTGAGTCTGATAAGCAGGCATATCGAGGCGGCCGGCATCCCGACCGTGGTGATCGGGGCCGCGCGCGACATCGTCGAGCATTGCGGCGTTGCCCGCTATGTCTTCACCGACTTCCCGCTCGGCAGCCCCTGCGGCGAGCCCTGGGACACGGACCAGCAGCGCGCCATCTTCCAGATGGCGCTCGACCTGCTGGAGGAGGCGGAGGGTCCCCGCACTACGCGCGAGGCCGGCTTCCGCTGGCGCGCCGGCGAGGACTGGAAGCGCCTCGTGTTCACCGCCGAGCAGCCCTGGCAGGACGAGGCCACGCACGCCCAGTGGATGGCGCGCAAGGAGGAATACCGGCAGCTCCGCGCAGCGGGCAGGGTGTGAGGCCCGTGGCGCCCGCGCCCGAGGTCACGCTCTACACCACGCCCCTCTGCGCGCCCTGCGAGCAGATCAAGCGCTACCTGGAATCGCGCGGCGTCGCCTTCACCCGGCGCGACCTGATGATGGACGAGGAGGCGCAGGACCGCCTGGACGCCGCCCGCATCCGGGGCACGCCCGCCGTCGAGGTGGACGGGACCTTTCTTGTCGGCGACGGGCTGACCCGCGAGGCGCTGGACCGGGCGCTCGGACTCGACTGAGAACGCGGTGGTGGACTCCGTCGTCCTCTACGAAGAGCGGGGCCCGGTCGCCATCGTCTCGCTCAACCGCCCGGAGCGCCTCAACACGCTGACTGAGGAGCTGGTGCAGGGCGTCGCCGACGCCATCGACCGCGCCGCCGCCTCGCGCCCCGTGCGCGTGGTCGTGCTGCGCGGCGAGGGGCGGGCGTTCACCGCCGGCTACGACCTGGAGGCGACCGGCGCCTCGCTGGAGTCCGGCTGGTCGCAGCCCTACGACGCGCCGCGCCCGGAGCCGCGCCCCGGCGCCTGGGACCCGGTGCGCGACTACCGCAGCATGGGCCGCAATGTCGAGCGGTTCATGAAGATCTGGGACTGCCCGAAACCGGTGCTGGGCGCGATACACGGCTGGGCGGTCGGCGGCGCCACGGACCTCGTGCTCTGCTGCGACCTGCTGTTCATGGCCGAGGACGCCTATATCGGCTATGCGCCGTCCCGGATCTTCGGCACGCCGACGACCATGCTCTGGGTCTATCGCCTCGGGCTGGAGCACGCCAAGCAGTTCCTGCTGAGCGGGGATGCCATCGACGCGGCGACCGCGCACCGGATCGGCCTGGTCTCATATGTCTGCCCGCCGGAGGAGCTGGACGAGCGCATCCTGGCCCATGCGGCGCGCTTCGAGCACATCCCCGCCAACCAGCTCGCGCTCAACAAGCTGCTCATCAACCAGGCCTTCGAGAATATGGGGCTGAGGACGACGCAGCTGCTCGGCACGCTGTTCGACGGCATGACCCGCCACACGGAAGAAGCCTACCGCTGGGCCGAGAGCCTCGCCGGGCAGGGCATGCGCCGCACCGCCGCCGCCCGCGACGCCCCTTTCGGCGACTACAGCGCCCGGCCGCGCGAGGACTGACGGGCTCCGATTCGCCGGGTCGTCGCTCCGGGCAGCCGCGCCGGGGAAAGTGACCCGCTGGCGGCTGTGTTTTACACTGCCGGCCGGCCAGATGGGCGGCCGCAGCGATGGAGGCGCCGATGAAAGCCGGAGGCAGGGGCGTTTGGGGCTGGATGTTCTTCGACTGGGCCAACCAGCCGTTCCACACCGTCATCACCACATTCGTCTTCGGCCCCTATTTCGCCTCCCGGGTCGCCGAGAACGTGGTCGACGGCCAGGCGATATGGGGCTATGCGATCGCCGCGGGCTCGGTGCTGATGGCGCTCTCGGCCCCCGTGCTGGGCTCGGTCGCGGACGCGCAGGGACCGAGGAAGCCGTGGATACTGGCGTTCTCGCTGATTTACCTGGTCGGCGTTACGGGCCTCTGGCTCGCCACGCCGGGGATGGACGATCCGCTGGCGGTTCTCGTGCTGCTGGCGGTGGCGCTGATCGGCGCGGAGATCGCCACCGTCTTCGTCAACTCGCTCCTGCCGGAAATCGGCCCGCGCGAGGAGCTGGGCCGCATATCGGGGTCCGGCTGGGCCTTCGGCTACTGGGGCGGCCTCGTGGCGCTCGTCATCGTGCTCGGCCTGATGACGCCGGCCCCGGGCTCCGACAGGACGATGCTCGGCGTGGCCCCGGTCCTGGGCCTCGACCCGGCGCTTGGAGAGGGCGCGCGCGCGGCCGGGCCGTTCTCGGCGCTCTGGTATCTCGTCTTCATGGTGCCCTTCTTCCTCTGGTCGCCGGATGTGAGCCGCCGCGCCGTCGCGACCGCCGACGCCGTCCGGGAGGGCCTGGGCAGCCTGAAGACCACGCTTGCCGGCCTGCCGTCCCGGCCGAGCCTGCTCGCCTACCTGCTCGCCTCCATGTTCTACCGGGACGCCATATTGGGCATCGGGACATTCGGCGGCATCTACGCCTCGGGCGTGCTCGGATGGGGGTTGTTCGAGATCGGCGTGTTCGGCCTCGTCATCCTCGTCGCCGGGGCCGGCGGGGCCTGGGCCGGCGGGCTGCAGGATGTGAGGCGCGGCCCCAAGCCGGTGATCCTGTTCAACATCGTCCTGCTGACGGCCGCCACGGCCGCCATCATGACCATCGCGCCGAACGAAGTGCTGTTCCTCACCGTGGGCACCGCCGAGGCCCCCTCCTCGCTGCCGATGATCGCCTTCTATGTCTGCGGCGCCCTCATCGGCGCGACGGCCGGTTCGCTGCAGGCGGCGTCCCGCACCATGCTCGTCCACCAGGCGGACCGGGAGCGCATGGCGGAGGCGTTCGGCCTCTATGCGCTGACCGGCAAGGCGACCTCCTTCATCGCCCCCTTCCTCGTCGCGCTGGCGACCGACCTCTCCGGCAGCCAGCGCGTCGGCGTGGTGCCGATCCTGGCTCTGCTGGCACTCGGCCTCGTGCTCATGGCCTGGGTGCGCCCGGAAGGCGACCATGGCCGGGCGTGACGAAGCCGCGGGTCCGCCCGTCCGCATCGACTATGTCGAGCTTGCCGTGGCCGACACCGGCCGCTCGAAAGCCTTCTACGGGCGCGCGTTCGGCTGGACCTTCACCGATTTCGGCCCCGGCTACACCGAGTTCGCCGACGGGCGCATGAAGGGCGGCTTCAACGCGCTGGAAAGCGGCCCCATACCGGGCGGCCCGCTGGTCGTGCTCTACAGCAAAGACCTCGAAGCCGTCCAACGGCGCATCGAGGAGGCCGGCGGCAGGATCGTGAAGCCCGCCTACCCTTTCCCCGGCGGCCGCCGCTTCCACTTCGCCGATCCCGACGGCCACGAGCTCGCCGTCTGGACGGAGGACTGACCCGCATTCCCCTCCGGGATCACGGGCGGCGGCGCGCCCCTCCGGTTCCCCCGGCCCACCGGATTGCGCCGTGGGCTGCGGCGGCGAACACCGCGAAGGCGCCGATCAGCGGATAGACCGTCCCGTCGAAGACCAGGCCCGCGCCCGCGCCCAGCAGCACGGAAATGAAAGTGGAGAGCGACGAGACCACGGCCGATCCCACGCCGGCAATGTGGCCGAGCGGCTCCATCGCCAGCGCATTGAGGTTTCCGAACAGCAGGCCGATGCCGAGAAACGCGGTGAACAGGTAGCCGGTGAACAGCCAGAGTGGAGGAAGTCCGTCGAAGGCCCAGGCCAGCCCCCAGGCGGCCGTCGACAGCAGCGCGATCGCCGCCGTCGCCGCCCGGACCAGCCGGTGCATCCCGTATTTCATGACCAGCCGGCCGTTCGCAAGCGAAGCGCCGGCGATGGCGAGCGCCAGCACCGCGAAATAGAGCGGGAAGAGCGCGCCCGTCCTGTAGGCTTCCTGGAAGACCTGCTGGGAGGAGCTCAGATAGGCGACGAACAGGGCGAACACGAACCCGGTGGCGAGGGTGTAGCCGAGCGCGGCCCGGTTCCTCAGCACCTCCAGCATCCCGGCGCCGACGATCCGGGGCGTGAGCGGCCGGCGGCGGCCGGGGGGCAGGGTTTCCGGCTGGCGCAGCCCGAACCATGCGAAGGCGAGCGCGCCCGCGGCGAAGAAGACGGCGAATATCGCGCGCCAGCCTCCGAGCCACTGGATTCCCTGGCCGAGCGCGGGGGCGATGGCGGGAACGAGGATGAACACGGCCATCGCGAACGACAGGAGACGCGCCATCCGGCGTCCCTCATACCGGTCGCGCACCAGCGCCACGACCACGACGCGCGGCGCCGCGGCCCCGACGCCCTGCAGCACCCGGCCGGCGAGCATCCCCTCGAAGGTGGGGGCGAAGATGCTCATCAGGCACCCCGCCATGAACAGCACGAGGCCGGCCTGGATGGCGGGTTTGCGGCCGATCCGGTCGGACAGCGGGCCGAAGGCGATCTGGCCGAGCCCGAGCCCGACGAAGACGGAGGTGATGACAAGCTGCACATCGTTCCGGCGCGGCACTTCCAGATCGCGGCCGATGGCGGGCAGCGCCGGCAGCATCGCGTCGATCGCGAGCGCGACGAGCGACATCAGCAGCGCGACGAGCGGAACGAACTCTCCGGGATGGAGGGCGGGCCGGTCTGCCGCCCGTCTCATTCACCGGCGCCTGGAAACACCGCAGGATCGACCTGCATCCTGAGCGGTCCGCCGACAAGGAAACGCTCCAGATTGTCGAGGAAAAGCTCGTCGTTTCGCCGGACGGTGCCGGGCGAAGCGCTCGCGCAGTGGGCGCTCGCCCTGACGCGCGGATGCGACCAGAAGCGGCTCCAGGCGGGCAGCGGCTCCTCCTCGAACACGTCCAGCACCGCATGGGCCGGCCGGCCCCGGTCGAGCGCCGCCAGCAGCGCCCGCTCGTCCACCAGGCCGCCGCGCGCAATGTTCACCAGCACCGAGCCCGCCTTCATCGCGCCGAGGAACTCCGCATCGACCATGCCGCGCGTCTCGTCCGTCAGCGGCGCCGTCAGCACGACGACATCGGCTTCGGGCAGCGCGCGGGCAAGCCCTGCCGGCCCGATGGTGGCGTCGGCCGGTTCGTCGCCGGCGGGGTTGCGGCGCACGCCCGTCACATGCGCGTCGAACCCCCTTGCGCGCCGGGCCACCGCTTTGCCGATATGGCCCATGCCCACCACCAGCCAGCGCGTATCGGCCATCTCCCGGAATTCCAGCCGGCGCCACTCCCTGGCCCGCTGCCGGTCCCGCCGCTCCTGCACGCGGTGGAACGCCGCCATGACGCCGGCCAGCACATAGTCCGCGACCGCCGGCGCGGCGGCGTCGCTGTTGCAGATGACAGCGCCGCCGCGCGCCAGCAGCGGGAAGACCGGCGCGTCATGGCCCGCGGCGCCGGACTGCAGCCAGCGCAGCGTCCCCGCATGGCGCAGCACGCCGAAAAAGGCGCGCACCGGCCCGTGCGTGTAGAGGCCGCTGGAGGCATAGGCGGCCGCCGGCCGCACGGCATGGCGGTCGATTACGGCGCCGTCCGCGCCGCGAACCGCCTTCTCATCGTCCATCGCGGCGATGTCGAGGCCCGGAAAGGCCGCCAGCCGCGCGGCAAGCCGCTCATGGTCCGGTCTGTAGAGGAAAAGGCGCATGAAGGCCGCCCCCGGCTTTTCGGATGCCGCGCCTCCACGACGCCCCGGGGACGCCCTCGCCAACGAAGCGCGGGTCAGGGTAGCATCCGCGCCGGAACGACTCCAGAAACAGCAGGATTTCGGCCATGAACTGGCAGCCCGAACTCGACGAATTGCGCCGCCGCGAAGCCTTCGCGCTCAGGCTGGGCGGCGAGATGCGCGTCAAGCGCCAGCGCGACGGCGGCCGGCTCAATGTCCGCGAGCGGATCGCGGCGCTGGTCGATGAGGGCAGCTTCCACGAGATCGGCGCCATCGCCGGCCTTGCGCAGTATGACGGCCGCAACGACCTCGAACATCTGCTGCCGTCCAATTTCGTCTTCGGGCGCGCGCGCCTCGACGGGCGGCCGGTGGTGGTGGGCGGCGACGATTTCACCGTGCGCGGCGGTTCCGCCGACGCCACCATCAAGGAAAAGCACATCATGTGCGAGCAGATGGCGAACCAGCTCCGCCTGCCGCTCGTGCGCATGGTGGAAGGCTCGGGCGGCGGCGGCTCGGTCAAGACCATCGAGACCGAGGGCCGCTCGAACGTGCCGGGCGTCAAGGGCTGGGAGTGGGTGGTCGAGAACATGGGCACGGTGCCGCGTGTGGCACTCGGGCTGGGCTCGGTCGCGGGGCTCGGCGCGGCGCATCTGGCGGCGGCGCACTTCTCCGTGCTGGTCAAGGAGCAGGCGGCGCTGTTCGTCGCCGGCCCGCCCGTGGTCGAGCGGCTCGGCGAGAAGCTCGACAAGCAGGAGCTCGGCGGCTGGAGGATCCATGCCCGCAACGGCGCCATCGACTATGCCGCCGACAGCGAGGAGCACGCCTTCGACCTCGCGCGCCGTTTCCTGTCCTACCTGCCCTCCTCCATAGACAGCCTTGCCGAGCAGGGGCCGCAGACCGACGACCCGGACCGGCGCGAGGAATGGTTGATCGAGGCCGTGCCGCGCGACCGGCGCAAGGTCTATCGCGTCCGCCCCATCGTCGAGGCGGTGGTGGACCGGGGCAGCTTCTTCGAGTTCGGGCGGGAATGGGGCCGGTCGGTCGCCACCGGCTTCGCGCGGCTCGACGGCTGGCCCGTGGCGGTGATGGCCTCGGACCCCTACTTCTTCGGCGGCGGCTGGACGGCCGACGCCTGCCGCAAGGTGCGCCGTTTCGTCGATCTCGCCCAGACCTTCCACCTGCCGATGGTCTATCTGGTCGATTGCCCGGGCTTCCTGATCGGCTCGAAATCCGAGCGCGAGGCGACCATCCGCTACGGCGTCGAGGCGATGTCGGCGATCTGGCAGACCACCATCCCCTGGTGCGCGGTCATCCTGCGCAACGTCTTCGGGGTGGCGGGCGCGGCGCACCAGAACGGCGGGCGGCTCTCCTACCGCTATGCCTGGCCCTCGGGCTTCTGGGGCTCCTTGCCGCTCGAAGGCGGCATCGAGGCGGCCTACCGGGCGGACCTCGACGAGGCCGAGGACCCGGACGCCAAGCTCGCCGAGATCGAGGAGCGGCTGGAGAAGCTGCGCTCGCCCTTCCGCTCGGCCGAGACCTTCTGGATCGAGGAGATCGTGGACCCGCGCAACACCCGCCCGCTGCTCTGCGAGTTCGCCAACCTCTCCGCCCCCCTGCGCGAAACCGGCCCCAGCTACTTCCGCATGCGGCCCTGAGGAGATACCGCAAGACCTCTCCGCTTGGCGGCGCTTGACTTCCGGGCATCGAAAGGAGTTTTTTGCGCTGTCTGGAAGGAGGTTATACCCGCGGTCGTTGACCGGAACCCATGACGGCTTCGACGCCCGCCGCCCGACCGCCCCCTTCCGTCATGCCCGGACTTGTTCCGGGCATCCATGCGGCCGCTTGGCCGGACGGAAACGGTTGAGGGAGATGCCCGGAACAAGTCCACTGCTGTCCGGTTTAGCCATTGGGCGAAGCCGAGCGGGGGTTTTGGACGCGCGCAACGTCTCCTGTCCCCTCGCTTTCCGTCGTGCCTGAATGCGCGCCCTCCGTCATGCCCGGACTTGTTCCACGGCTGTCCGGTTCAGCCATCGGGTGAAGGCGAACGGGTGTCGGCCGGGGTTTTCGGGCGCGCACGGCCCCTCCCGTCTGTTCCCTTTCCATCATGCCCGAACGCCCCTCTCCGTCATGCCCGGACTTGTTCCGGGCATCCATGCGGCCGTCCGGGGTAAGCGATGGAAGTGGATGCCCGGAACAAGTCCGGGCATGACGAGGAGAGGCATGACAAGGAGAAGGCGCGACGGGAGGAGGCATGACGGAAAGCGGGTTGTCGAGCGTCGGTCCGGACCTCGTTTCCGCCGGCATTCCGTGAAAAATATCCGATATATTCATTTTTGTTCCCACCGGTGCTTGACATTTGGCGGTATGGTGTAGAATGAAAGTAGAGAGAGGCGGCTTCCGGGGCCGCCTTTCGGCGTTTCTGCAGCAAGCGACGGCCGGGGCCGCGAAAAAGACCCCGGGGGGAACGGAGGGGCGTGGTGCGTCTGTCGTCTCGCGCGCGCAATCAGCCGCGCGAACCGCGCCGGCGCCGACACGCGCCCGCGCCCGCCCGCGCGCCCACGCGAAACGCGCGCAAAACAGGGACCCGCCGCAAGCCGGGCGGCGGGCGCGAACCGGATCGAAAGGAG
>JAJDYL010000148.1 GCA_022825195.1 Alphaproteobacteria bacterium | reverse complement strand
GGCACGCTCGACGTGGACCTTTCGGAAGCCGAGATGGCGGAGCGTGCGAAGAGTCGCAAGTCGCCTCCGTCGGAGTTCGGGTCCGGCTCGATCTGGAAATACGCCCAGACCGTCGGCTCCGCGCGCAAGGGTGCCGTCACCCACCCGGGCGGCGGCGGCGAAGTCTCGCAATACGCCGACATCTGAGGGAACAAAGACGGACGGCGCGAGGGCAGCGGGGGCATAGTTCCCGGCCGCGCCTTTGCGCTTCCCGCGCGATTTCCGCAAACTGGCCGGGTCCCCGGAGGTGCCGCACATGCTCGCCAGTCTGCGGAACGAGAAGCGCCCGCCCTACACGCGCGAGATATTCTGGGCGGACCTGAGGGCCAGCATCACGCTCGCGGCCTCCAACGTCCCGACGACGATGGCGCTGGGCGTCATTTCCGGCATGGGGGCCCTCGCGGGGCTCTGGTGCGGCGTGATCGTCGGGATTGTCGCGGCGCTGTTCGGCGGCACGCGCGCGATCGTGAGCGGCGCGAGCGCGGTGCTTGCGGTCATCACCGCGACGCTGCTCACCGGCAGCGAATTCACTCTGGCGGAGCTCGCCGTCATCATCGTCATGGCCGGGGCCATACAGATTGCGCTCGGGCTTGCCGGCGTCGGCCGCTTTGTCTCCTACATGCCGCACATCGTGCTCACGGGGTTCATGTCGGGCATCGGCGTGCTCCTCCTCGCGACGCAGGTGGAGAAGCTGATCGGGCTCGGCATGAGCGACGTCGCTGTCGCCGCGGTCTGCCTGGCGCTGCTGCTTGTCTGGCCGGCCCGCATCGGCAAATTCCTGCCGGCGGCGTTCGCGGTCATCGCCATCGGCTGGCTGCTGGCGCAGTTCCTGCCCGGCGTCGAGCGGCTGGGGCCCGTGCCGACGGGGCTGCCGGTCCCCGTCCTGGAGTTGCCGACGCTCGATTTCCTGCCCAGGGCCGTCGGACCGGCGGTGCTGGTCGCGCTCATCAGCTCGATCTACACGCTGATGTGGGCGCTCATCGCCGACAGCTTCACCGGCGGGCAGCACAATCCCAACCGCGAGCTGTTCGGCGTCGGCCTCGGCAACCTCGCGGCGGGCGCTCTCGGCGTCATGCCCGGAGGCGCGACCATCGCCACCATGACCTCGCGCCGCTTCGGCGGGAAGACCGTCGTCGCGAGCATTGTCTGCATGGTCATCGTGGCGGCGCTCGTCCTCGGCCTCGGCCGGCATGTCGCGCCGCTCCCGCTCGCCGCGCTCTCGGCCATCGTCATGCTCGTGGGCTGGAAGATGATCGACTTCTCCTTCCTGCGGAAGGTGCCCAGGATGGACCCGCGGCACTCCACGGTCATGCTGCTCATCATGGGCATGACGATCTTCGTCGATCCGCTCTCCGCCATCGTGTTCGGCGTCATCGCCGCGAATATCGTCAACGCCACGCAGTTGGAGTCGCTGGAGCTCGACAGCGTGGTCTCGACTCCGTTTCTCGACGCCACTTTCGATGCGGAGTCGTCCGGCGACTACGACGCGCGGATCGGGCTGCTGGCCTTCCGCGGTTCGTTTACGGCGGCCTCCTCGCGCAAGCTGATCCGGCTGATCGGCGACGATATCCGCGACCATGAGGTCGTGATCTTCGACCTGTCCAACGCCGCCCATATCGACGACAGCGCCGCCAACCTGCTCGCCCTGCTGGCCGACCGCGCGAAGCAGACCGGCACGGAGATCGTCGTCTGCGGCGTGAGCGACCGCATCCGCAGGATCCTTTATGCCTTCGACGTCCTCGACCGGATCCCCGACGACCGGATTGTCGGGACCCGGGAGGAAGCGCGGAGCCTGGCCTGGTCGCTGCTGCAATAGGCCGCCTGTCGCGGCAATTGGCGCTCAGCAGGTGTAGTTCAGTCCCAGCCGGCCGCCATCGACATAGATCGTCTCGCCCGTGATGTAGCTTGCCTTGTCCGAGGCGAGGAAGGCCACGACATCGCCGATCTCGCGCGGCGAGCCCAGGCGCTTGAGCGGCGTGCGCGACATGGCCACCTGCATCGCCTCGGGATTGGCGTTCACGCCCGCCATCATCTCCGTGTCGATCGAGCCGGGCCCGACGGCGTTGACCCTGATGCCGTGCGGCGCAAGCGCGAGCGCCGCCGCCTTCGTGATCTGCATGACGCCGCCCTTCGAAGCGCAATAGGCCGGGATCGCCGGAATCGCGACCTGGGCGTTGATCGAGGACATGTTGACGATGGCGCCCCTTATGCCCTTCTCCACCATCGTCCTGGCCGCCCGCTGCGTGGCGACGAAGACGCCGACCAGATTGACGCCGATCACCCGCTGGAAGTCGCCGAGGTCGTAGGCGAGGAAGTCTCCCGGCAGCGCGGTGCCGGCATTGTTCACCAGCGTCGCAACCGGCCCGTAGTCGGTCTCGATCCTGTCGAACAGCGCGGCGATGGCGGCCGGGTCGCCCATATCGCAGATGAGGCCGACGGCTCCGTTTCCAAGCCGTTCCGCAGCCTCCCGGACGCCGTCCTCCCTGATGTCCGCGAGGATCGGCCGGTGGCCGTCTTCGGCGAGCGCCTCGGCGCACGCATAGCCGATTCCCTGCGCGCCGCCCGTCACCAGGACGATGGGTCTCTCGGACATGGTCTTCCCTTCCTGTCCCGAAAATCGCTATGCCGGACCGGCGGGCAGCCGCGCCAGGCGCTCGGTCAGCAGCGTGAAGAAGCCGTCGGCGTCGAGGCGTTCGAGCACGCGCGCATTGGCGGGCCTGCCGCTGCGCCGGCGCACATCGCAGACCGTGCGGCCGAAGCAGGGGCCTTCCGCGATATCGACATCCACCCGCATCTCCCGGCCTTCGAAGAGCTCCGGCCGCAGCAGGTAGGCGATGACGCAAGGGTCGTGCAATGGCGCGCCGTGATGGTAGGCGGCCATGTTCCTGGAGCCGTAGAGGTCGAGCATCCCGCAGACCGCGGCCGCCGGCGCCGAGCCGAGGGCGCGGATCGCCTCCAGCCTCGGCGGCGTCGCGATGGCCTGGTGGGTCACGTCGAGCCCGATCATGGTGAGCGGCGCGCCGGCCTCGAACACCACATGCGCCGCGTGCGGATCGGCGAAGATGTTGAATTCGGCCGATGCCGTGACATTGCCGGTGCCTATCGCCCCGCCCATGGCGACGATCTCGCGCACATTGGCCAGGACCGCCGGGTTCTTGACGATGGCGAGCGCAACATTGGTGAGCGGGCCGAGCGTGGCGAGCGTGACCGGCCCCGGCGCCGAAAGGAGCGTCTCGACCAGGAAGTCCACCGCATGGGCAGCCTCCGCCGGGCGGCGCGGCTCCGCCAGCTCCGCGCCGTCGATGCCCGTGGCGCCGTGGATGCGCTCCGCGGTCACGGGCTCGCGCACCATGGGGCGCGGACAGCCGGCATAGACCGGCACGTCGGGCCGGCCGCCAAGGTCGCGGATCCGGCGCGCATTGCTTTCCGTCAGCGCCAGCGGAACATTGCCGGCGACGGCCGTGATGCCGAGCAGGTCGAATTCCCCGGGCGCGGCGAAGGCCATCAGCAGGGCGACGGCGTCGTCCTGGCCGGGGTCGCAATCGACGATCAGCGGGCGCGGGCTCATAACAGATTCCAATCATACCCGCCGGGCCCGCCTGCGGAAGGGTTTTCCATCCGGCTCGTCCGGCCGGGCGCTCTTCGACAACCGGGTTGACTGTATGATCGCGGACCGCCGCCCTCCTTCACGCCTTCAGGGACACTCCCGCATGACCGAGCCATCTTTCATACCGCTGCCCGGCTACCGGGAATATCCCGAGGACGAGATGAAGAGGCGGGCGCGCGCGTTCCACGAGGAGATGAGCCGCCGGCGCACGGTCCGGGACTTCTCAAGCCGCCCCGTGCCGCGCGCCGTCATCGACGACTGCCTGCGGGCCGCCGCGACCGCGCCGAGCGGCGCGAACCTGCAGCCCTGGCATTTCGCCGTGGTGGGCGACCCGGAGACCAAGCGGCGCATACGGTTGGCCGCCGAGGAGGAGGAGCGCGAATTCTACCGGCACCGGGCGCCGCAGGAATGGCTGGATGCGCTCGCCCCGCTCGGCACGGACGAGCGCAAGCCCTTCCTGGAGCGCGCGCCCTGGCTGATCGCGGTCTTCTCGCAGAGATACGGCCGGCTGGCCGACGGCCGCCGGGTCAAGCACTACTACCCGATGGAATCGGTCGGGATCGCGACCGGGTTGCTGATCGCGGCCCTGCACATGGCGGGGCTTGCGACGCTGACCCACACGCCGAGCCCGATGAAGTTCCTGAACGAGATACTCGGCCGCCCCAAGGCCGCCGAACGCCCCTTCCTGCTGCTGGTCGCCGGCTATCCCGAGGACAACGCGACGGTACCGGACATCGGCCGCAAGCCGCTCAGCGAGGTGGTGACCTACGTCTGAGCGCGGGGAGGGCCCAAGTCAAAAACCACGATATATCTCCCGACGATGGCCGACTTTCACGACGAGAACGCGCACCGCCTCATCCTCAATACGGACGACAATCCGCCAATCGCCCACGCGATACCTCCACATCGGGAGCGCAAACCCACCCTGGAGCGCTGCGCCCATGCTGCGCGGATCGTCCAGCGGGGCGACCCGTTCGCGGAGGAAGCGGGTGATTCTCCTGGAAACAGTCTTGTCGAGTCCCCGTAGGTCCTTCAGCGCGCCAGCGTCGAACTCAATCCTCCAGACCAAGCTCGCGTTCTACTTCTTCCAGCGTGTAGGTCCGCGACCGGCCGGCCCGGTTGGCGATCAGCCGCTGCTCGGCCAGATACAGGTCTTCCAGATCGTCGAGATGCGCCAGAATAGCTTCGCGGGCATAAAAGGTCTTGGTCCGGCCCGTTGCCTTGGCGAGCCGTTCAAGACGGCCTTCGATTTCTTCGGGCAACCTGATCGCAAGCATATCACGCTCCTAACGCTGTACGATTATAGCGCAACTGCAGGATACCGGCAATGCAACGGCTCTGTAGCGGAACGAGCGCCACTGCGGTTCCGGACCAGAACGGGACCGAATTCGAGGGCCCGTCACGAATCCGGAGGCGATTCCGCCCGTTCGATACAAAAGCCCTCATCCGAGCCGCGGATTGCACACACCACCCGCCTCGCTATTCTCTCGGCATACTTAGCGCTGAGATTTCCTTCGACATAAAGTCCGGTTCCGGAAATTGAAAACGGCACGCGGAGTTCGTTCGCCGACCGGGTAAAATAGGGTCTCTTGCCGCGCACTTCAGCGAGACGTTCCGCAAACTCAGGAACCGCCTCTCTCGCCAGCACTTCACAGAGCCGCACCGGCAACAAATTCCAATGCGGCACCTCATGACGCTCGCCATCCAGCCAGAAGGCCTCTATGGGGATGGAAGGCCTTTTCTTCGCTGGACTGGGCTGCAGCGTTTCCGATACCGGCTTCCTCGAACCGGAGTCGGGTTTGACACCGCCTTGCGGCCCAACAACTTTGGTTTCCCGCTGCACAGCGGGTCTATCGTCTTCGCCGGCGCTCGCAAGCTTGTCTTGCAGAAAGCGAGTGATCGTTTCTCGGTCTGGCTGGTGGCCCGAACGCTCCTCGACAATCCCGACGATCTCGGCGAATAAATCCTCCAAGCGGTTGTTGCCATCTACACGCCGCCAAGCCTCTGGCAACGCCGACTCCACGAGCCGATTGCGTTTCTGATTTTCAAATTCCCGTTCAGCTTCGCTCTTCGCTTCGCCACTGACCACACAATCGCGGTTGAGGAAACGATGGAGCATCGCCGCCGAATCGGGATAGGTCTGTTCGCGGAGATTCACGCATGAGAACCGACGCCGATGCACTTGCTCTCCCCCAACCATCGGCAAGTAAAGCCACCAGTCCAAGCCGTTCGTAAGCGCCGCTAGTTCGACTCCCTCTTGGTAAGCATACCGCAACAACTGAGCCTGGTGCCTAGAAAGCTCCGCTTCGGCACGCTTCGCTTCGATTAGGGCGCAAGGTCTGCCTTTCGCATAAAGACAATAATCTACCGACCCCTCTTTCCCATCTATATCCTTAACCGGGTACTGGCGGCGTACCTCGTCAAAATCATCGGTATCCCAGCCCAATGCCCCGATGGCGGGCAATACCGCTATCTCGCATGTAGCCGGTTCATTGGCCCCCGCGAAATCTTTCTCGGCCAACCGTCCGATCAGCGTCTCTAGTTTTGAAAGGTCCGACATTGCCCGTAGCCTAGACGATTCGCACGAAAGGCAGAACCAGCCCGTCCTGCACTTCCCGGAAGACGATCTCCACCGGCAGGTCGAGCATGAGCGCGTCCGCCTCGGCTCCCAACATCTGGCATTGGAGGCGCACGCCTTCCTCCAGTTCGACGGTCGCCATCACATAGGGGATTTCGTCGCGGAGGGCGGGCACGAAGGGGTGGTGGACTTCGGTCCAGCTATGGAGGCGGCCCTGCCGGGAGGACTCGATCCAGCGGACCTCCAGGGAGTGGCAGGCGGCGCACATCGGCCGGGGATAGTGGCGGACCAGGTCGCAATTGCCGCATTGCTGGAGCAGCAGGCGGCGTTCCTTCAGCCCGTCCCAGTAGGGCTTCGAATCGATGCTCGGATCGGGCGTCGGGCGTTCGGTTTTCGATTCGCCCGTTGGCGGGCGGGCACTCACGCCGCCGCTCCCATGATCGCGAGCGAGCCGTCGCCGAGATCGCCATAGCCCGTGACGAGGCCGATTTCGGCACCCGCCACCTGCGCCCGGCCCGCCTCGCCGCGCATCTGCTTCACCAGCTCGCAGACATGGTTCATGCCGACGATATGCGCCTGGCTGAGCAGGCCGCCATGCGTGTTGACCGGCAGCGCGCCGTCGAGCCCGATGCGCCCGCCCTCGACGAAGGACCCGCCCTCCCCCTTGGGGCAGAAGCCAAGGTCTTCCAGCTGGCAGATCACCGTCCAGGTGAAGCAGTCATAGACCTCCGCAACATCGACATCCTCCGGGCCGACGCCGGCCATGCCGAAGGCGCGCGGCGCCGCCTTGGCGAGGCCGAGGCGGGTTATGTCGGGGCGCTGGGTGATGACGCTCGGCGAATCGGGGTGCCCCTCGGCGACGCCCAGGATCGGCACCGGCCGGCGGGTGTCGGCCGCGCGTTCGGCGCCGGAGATCACCACCGCCGCGCCGCCGTCGCTCTCCAGGCAGCAGTCGAACAGCCGGTAGGGGTCGCAGATCATCCGCGAGGCGTGATGGTCCTCGACTGTCATCGCCTTCTGCATGATCGCATTGTCGTTCAGCATGGCGTGGCGGCGCATGGTGACGGCGACTTCCGCGAACTGGTCCGCCGTCGTGCCGTAAAGCTCCATGTGCCGGCGCGCCATCGGGGCGTAGAGCTGCGCCGGGGCGATGGTTCCCGACGGCGTCTCGAACTCCGAGACGACATGGAATTGCGGCATGGCGGCCACACGCGACGCCACCCGCGAGTCCGAATAGCCGCGCCGCCCGATGGGCAGCAGCACGTTTCGGCAAAGGCCCGTCGCCACGGCAATCGCCGCGGCCTGGATGGCCGCGACGCAGCTTGCGCCGCCCATCGGCGTGGTGGCCGAGAAGGTCACGTCCTCCAGGCCGAAATTGGTGATGAAGTCCTCGGCGACGGCCGCGCCCGACGCATAGGGCAGGAGGCCGTCGATATCCTTCGGCTCCAGACCCGCATCCTCTATCGCCTTGAGCGACGCTTCCAATTGCAGCGCCAGCGCGCTCCTGTCCGACCCGCGCAGGTAGGCCGTCTCGCCGACCCCGACGACCGCCGCCCTGCCGTTCAAAGATGCCGCCATGGACCTGCCTTCCCCTGCTCTGTCCGTCCGCCGCGATGCTATCCCCGCCGCGCTGCCGGCGCCATACCGGGGGCGGCTCGCCCCGCAGCAGAGATGACCGTATCCTGCGCGCAAGCCCGCCGCCCCGAGGAGACCCAATCCCATGTCGGACCCCTTCGCCCCGATCCACGAGCTCGCCCCGGAGATCGCCGCCGGGCGGCTGTCGCCCGTCGAGGTGACGGAGACCTGCCTGGACCGGATCGCCAGCCTCGACCCGAAGCTGCACGCTTTCGCCGCCGTCTATGCCGACGAGGCGCGCGAGGCGGCCGAGGCTGCGCACCGGGCGATCCGCGCCGGGCACCGCATTGGGCCGCTCCACGGCATCCCCATCGGCGTCAAGGACCTCTGCGACATGGAAGGCCGGGTCACGACCGGCGGAGCCGCCATCTGGAAGGAGCGCATCTCGCCCACCACGGCGACGCTGGTCGAGCGGCTGCGCGCCGCCGGCATGATCGTCGTCGGCAAGACGCATACGGTCGAGTTCGCCTATGGCGGCTGGGGCACGAACAACTCGCTCGGCACGCCCTGGAACCCCTGGGACCGGGATACGCACCGCATACCCGGCGGCTCGTCGAGCGGCACGGGCGCGGGCGTCGGCGCGGGGCTCATCCCCTGCGGCATCGGCACCGACACGGGCGGCTCGGTGCGGCTGCCGGCGGCCTTCTGCGGCACGGCCGGGCTCAAGACTTCGGTCGGGCGGATCAGCACCCACGGCGTGCTGCCGCTCTCCCACACGCTCGACACGCCGGGGCCGCTCGCCCGCGCGGTCGAGGACTGCGCCTGGCTGCTGGAGGCGATGCAGGGCCCCGACCCGCGCGACCCGAAGACCCGCCGGCTGGCGCCGGCCGACGCGGTCTCCGGCCTGCGCCGGGGCGTGCGGGGCCTCCGCCTGGCACGGATGCCGGACTCAGAGCGGCCGGGTTTCGACGCCGAAGTGCTGGCGGCCTATGACGCTTCGCTGGCGGTCTTCGAGGAGCTGGGCGCGCATGTCGTCGATGTCGCCCTGCCGCGCGTCATGGCGGACTTCGCGGAGCCGGTCGCCAACATTATCGGCGCGGAGAGCTACACCCACCTCAAGGACGTGGTGGACAATGAGGAGCAGCAGCTCGATCCCGATGTACGCCCGCGCGTGGCCGCCGGCGGACAGCTTTCGGCCCGCGACTATGTCGCCACCCTGCTCGACCGCGAGGCGGTCATGGCGGCCTTCAGCGATGCGATGGACGGCATTGACGCCCTGTTGACGCCGACGGCCCGCTTCGCGGCGATCCCGGTCGCGGAGGTGGACCAGAAGCAGACGCCCGCGACCGTGACCCGCATGGGCAACTATCTGGGCCTGACCGGGCTTGCGCTGCGCAACGGCTTCACCGGGGCCGGCATGCCGACTTCCCTGCTCGTCAATGCGCGCGACGGCGACGAGGCGCTGGCGCTCCGCATCGGCTGGGCCTACGAACAGGCGACCGACTGGCACCGCCGCACGCCGGAGGGATATTGAGAACATGGCCCGACTGGAAGGCATGGCCGCGGAGATCGGCGCAAGGCTGAAGGAACGCGGCGAGACGATCGCCGTTTTCGAGAGTTCATCCGGCGGGCTGGTGTCCGCGGCGCTGCTCGCCGTGCCGGGGGCGAGCCGCTACTACCAGGGCGGCGGCGTGATCTACACGCAGGCCGCGCGAAGCGAGCTGGCCCGCATGGGCGAGGCCGACATGCGCGGCATCCGGTCCTCCTCCGAGCCTTATGCGCAATTGCTGGCGGGCCGGGCACGCACCATCTTCGGCACGGACTGGGGACTGGCCGAGACAGGCGCCGCCGGCCCGGACGGCAACCGCTACGGCGACGCGCCGGGCCATAGCTGCCTCGCAGTCTCCGGCGCCATCGACTTCGCCGAGACGCTGGAGACGGGCGACGCCGACCGCGAGGCGAACATGTGGCGCTTCGCCGAGGCCGCGCTCGACCTGATGCGCCGGGCGCTGGCCTTCTGAGGGAATCATACCGAGGCGCGCAATGCGGGACTTCATCGTTATCGACCCGGTGGAGTCCCGCGCCGGCCCGGGGGTCCCGGCAGGCGGTGCGAAAAGCTATTTCAACCTGTCCGCCCGGGCGGGGTCCTGCGCCGGTCCGGAAAGGGCCGGCCGGGGCCGCGGGGGAAGGGGTGTTTCATGGACCCGACAGGGGCCCTGAGCCGCCGGAGTCCGGGAAGCGGGCACACCTCCCCTGTCTGCTTCCGCGACCCCGGCTTGGCATTCGGCGCCGGGCTCATGCCTTTCGGCTCCCGGCGCCGCTTCGTCTATGTCATGGCTTTGTTCTCCATCGCGGAAAACATGTAGGCAGTTTCGCGCTGGATTGCAAGGATTTAGGAAAAAATACGAGAACATCTCCGAGGCCGGCGGCGGAGGCGGCTCCGCTGTCGGTTCCGGCCGATGACCGCCGGCATCAGTCCGCGCGGCGGGCGTTTTCGGCCACGGCCCGGACCACTTGGGGCGCCGCCCCGTCCGGCACGTCGTGGCCCATGCCTTCGACGACGACCATGCGCGCGCCGGGGACCGAGTTCTTCACATCCTCGCCCTGCCCGACCGGCACCAGCGGGTCGTCGGCCCCGTGGATGACGACCGTGGGCGCCGTTATGCCGCCGAGCGCGGCGCAGCGGCTGTCTCCGGACGCGATGCTGGCCAGCAGGTGCCGGCCGTGGCCGGGGGGATAGTAGGCCCGGTCGTAGAGCGCGCCCGCGCGGGCCCTGACGCCCGCCTCGTCGCGCGGGAAACCGGGCGAGCCCATGATCCGGTTCTGCTCCCAGGCAAGGTCCATGAAGGTCCCGCGGTCGATATCCGCCGGGCGGGGCGCATTCAGCCACTCGGAGGCGGCCGGGCTCGGCCGCGGCAGCCCGCGCCGGCCCGAGGTCGCCATGACGGAGGCAAGCGACTTCGTCCTGGCCGGATGACGGATCGCCACCAGCTGCGCGATGGCTCCGCCGTTGGAACTGCCGTAGATGTGCGCCGCGCCGATGCCGAGCGCATCCAGCAGCGCCGCGCCGTCGTCGGCCATGTCCTCGATGGTGTAGGGGGCGTCCACGGGCTCGCCCGCCCGCGCCTGCTTGAAGGCCCGGCCGATATTCGCAAGCCCGGCCTCCTCGAAGCGGGTGGAGAGCCCGCAGTCGCGGTTGTCGAACAGGATGGGCCGGAAGCCCGCTTCGCCGAGCCCGTCGATCAGCGCATCCGGCCAGGAGATGAGCTGCATCCCAAGCCCGCCGATCATCAGGACCGGCTCGCCCCCGGCAGGGCCCCGCATCTCGTATTCGATTTCGATCCCATTCGCTTCCGCCCGCGCCACGATACCGTTCCTCCCCGGCTGCTTGACTCATCCCCGGCGATACTATCCACTTTCCGCTCGTCAACACCTCGGCGTGCGGCAAATTGAGCCGCCATGCCGTGGCAGATACGGGAGGAACCGGAATGAAACCTGTGTTGCGTCCAGTCGCCGTGCTTGCCTTCCTCGCAGGCGCCGCGACGACCGTACAAGCCGCTGATTTCGAATGGAAAATGCAGGCGAGCTGGCCTCCGGGGGGTCCGGGGACCCAGTGGGAGAACTTCGTGATGTTCGTCGATTCGGTGGACCGGATGTCCGCCGGCCGGCTGAAGATCGAACCGCTTCCCGGCGGCGCCATCGTGCCCGCTTTCGAAGTTCTCGACGCCACCTCGCGTGAGGTGATCGACGGTGCGCACACCGCGATGGGCTACTGGGTAGGCCGCAGCAAGGCGGCGATTCCGCTCTCGCACGGGCCGCTGTTCGGCATGGACTATATCGACTTCTTCGGCTGGCTCTATCACGGCGGCGGGCGCGAGCTCACCGACCAGTGGTACCAGGAGAAGCTGAAGGCCAACGTCGTCTCCTTCCCCGTCCAGCCGTCCGGCCCGCAGGCGCTCGGCTGGTACAAGGAAGAGATCAAGAGCTGGGAAGACTTCCAGGGCCTCAAGCTGCGCATCTACGGCCTCGGCAACCTCGTGTTCAACGCCGCGGGCGTGAGCGCGGTGCAGTTGCCCGGCGCGGAAATCCTGCCGGCAGCCGAGCGCGGCGTCATCGACGCGGCCGAGTGGGTCGGCGGCATCGCGGACCTGGAATTCGGCTTCCACACGGTCTGGAAATACACCATGGCGCCCGGCGTCCACGAGCAGGTCACCGTCGGCGACCTGCTGATCAACAAGGACCGCTGGGACTCCCTGCCCGCCGATCTCAAGGCGATCGTCGAGGCGGCCGCGGTCGAGACCTTCTGGGTGTGGAAGACCAAGTGGCATATCCACAATGCGGACGCCTACGAGGAGATGGTCACGAAGCACGGCGTGACGAAGATCCGCACGCCCCAGGCGATCCTCGATGCCTTCATGGCGGCCTATGACGATCTGGCCGTACAGTGGGAAGAGGAAGACGAGTGGTACAAGAAGGTGCGCGATTCGCAGCGCGCCTATGCCGAGAAGATCGTGCCGTACCGCCGGTTCTCGCACCCGCCCTATGAGTATCTGAGCGACTATTTCTGGAAGGACAAGATCGACTGACCGGTCGCTGTCCCGACGGCGGGCGGCGCCATAGCCGGCGCCGCCTGCTTCCCTCTCCCCGTATTCCCGGAATCAGGAACCTATGGCAACCGACCTTCCGCGCGAGGAAGACCCCCCTGTCTGGCTGCTGAACACCGTCCAGGGCATCGACCACTATGTCGGCCGCGGTTCGGGCGTCCTGTTCTGCTGGCTCATCCTTCCGATGGTGGCGGGGCTCACCTATGAAGTGCTGGCGCGCTACCTGTTCCACGCGCCGACCATCTGGGCCTACGACGTCACCTACATGCTCTACGGCTCGCACTTCATGCTGGGCGCGGCCTACTGCCTGCTCCGGGGCGGGCATATCCGTACCGACATCTTCTACGGCAAGTGGTCCGAGCGCACGAAAGGCCGGGTCGATGCCACGCTTTACCTGCTCCTGTTCTTCCCCGGCATGTTCTTCTTCCTGATCCGGGGATGGAACGAGGCCTACCATGCCTGGGACATCGGCGAGCGCTCCGACCTCACGCCCTTCCAGCCGATCATGTGGCCGTTCAAGGCGGTCATTCCGCTCACCGCCGCCCTGCTCCTCATCCAGGGCCTCTCCGAGTTCCTCAAGGCCTTCTGGGCCGCGCGCACGGGCAGGGAACTCTTCCCGAAATCCGATACACCGGCGGAAATGCTGTGAGCAGCGAAATCCTCGGACTCATCCTGCTGGCTGCGCTGCTGACAGGCATCTTCGTCGGCTTCCCGATCGCCTTCACCCTCATCATCCTCGGCATCGTCTTCGGATGGATCGGGTTCGGCGAAACCGTCTTCTTCCAGATGGTCTTCCAGACCATCGGCATGATGAAGGAGGAGGTGCTTGCCGCCGTCCCGCTGTTCATCTTCATGGGCCATGTGCTGGAACGCGCCGGGCTGATGGAGCGATTATTCACCTCCTTCCAGTCAATCATGGGAGGCTTGCGGGGCTCGCTCTATCTGGGCGTGCTGTTCACGGCGACGATCTTCGCCACCGCCACCGGCATCATCGGCGCCTCGGTCACGGTCATGGGCCTCCTCGCCGCGCCGGCCATGACCCGGAGCGGCTACGACGAGCGCCTCTCCGCCGGAGTCATCACCGCAGGCGGGTGCCTCGGCATCCTGATCCCGCCGAGCGTCCTGCTGGTGGTGCTGGGGCCGGTCCTCGGCGTCTCGGTCATCCACCTGTTCGCCGCGGCGATCGTTCCGGGCATCATCCTGTCGGGCCTCTATATCGCCTATACGATCGTGCGCTGCCTCATCAATCCGGAGCTGGGGCCGCCGATCCCGCCGGAACAGCGGCTGTCCTCGGGCTGGGCGATCTTCAAGGAGTTCATCTCCGGCGTCGTGCCGATGGCGGTCATCATCTTTGCCGCGCTCGGCAGCATCATCATCGGACTCGCCACGCCGACGGAAGCCGCGGCCATGGCGGCGGTCGGCTCGCTGGCGCTGGCGCTCGGCTACCGCAGGCTGAACTGGACGATGCTGAAGGAGGCCGCGCTCAACACGCTGGAAACCTCCAGCCTGGTGCTGTTCCTCGCCGTCGCATCGAACGTTTACGGTTCGGTCTTCACCCGGCTCGGCACCGGAACGATGCTTGCCAACTGGCTGCTCGAAATCCCGATGCCGCCGCTTGCGATGCTGGCCCTGCTGATGGTGGTGCTGTTCCTGCTCGGATGGCCGCTGGAATGGCCGGCGATCGTGTTCATCTTCGTGCCCATCTTCCTGCCGGTCATCATATCGCTCGGCTCCGACCTGCCCGCGCTCGGTATCGACGAGTCCTGGGCCGACAAGATGAGGGTCCCCCATCTCGTTTGGTTCGGGACATTGCTGGCCGTGAATTTGCAGACAGCATTCCTGTCTCCACCGGTTGCCATGGCCGCCTACTATCTGAAGTCGGTGGCGCCTCAATGGGACCTGTTGAAGATCTACGGCGGCATGTTCGACTTCATGATGTTGCAATGCGTCGGCCTCGCCATCGTGTTCTTCATCCCCGAAGTTGCGCTCTGGCTGCCATCGGTGCTGTTCAAGTAGCGCCGGAAACCCGCCTTATCCGGCAGTCGTGGAAACGCCGGCGCTGTCCTCGCGGATGGCGCCGGCGGCGTCCATCAGAGGAGAGACTCCGTGTTGCTCGACGGGATCAGGGTCATCGAGGCGGCAACCTTCATCGCTGGCCCGGCGGCCGCGATGATACTGGGTGAGTTCGGCGCCGATGTCGTGAAGATCGAACCGCCGGAGGGTGACCCGTTCCGCCAGTCGGTGGGCGCTCCGGGCAATCCGCCGACGCCCTACAACTACCCCTTCAACATGGACAACCGGCACAAGCGGAGCCTCGTGCTGGACCTGAAGCGGGAGCCGGACCGCGCCCGGCTCTATGAGATGGTGGGCGAAGCGGATGTCTTCATCACCAACTCGCCGCTCGGCACCCGCGCCCGGCTCGGCATCCGCGGCGAAGACCTGCTGCCGCTGAACGAGCGGCTGATCTACGCCTCCGTCACCGCCTATGGCGAGACCGGCCCCGAAGCCGCGCGCACCGGGTTCGACTCCACGGCTCTCTGGGCGCGCAGCGGCCTCATGGACATGGTGCGGCCGGCGCCCGACTCGCCGCCCGCCCGTTCGCTGCCCGGCATGGGCGACCACCCGACCGCGATGACGCTGTTTGCCGCCGTGATGATGGCGCTCTACCGGCGCGAGCGGACGGGCAAGGGCGGCGCCGTCTCCACCAACCTCATGGCGAACGGCCTCTGGTGGAACGCCTTCCAGACCAGCGCCATCCTCTGCGGCGCGGAGCACAAGCGGCGTCCCGCCCGCGAGGATGCCGCCAACGCGCTCCACAACCTCTATCGCTGCCGCGACGGGCGCTGGTTCCATCTCGTGCTGCTGCCGGAGGACCGGAACTGGCCGAAGCTGGTTGCCGCGCTGGAAAAGCCGGGATGGCGGGACGATCCGCGTTACCGCGACCGGCCGGCGCGGATCGCCAACCGCCGCGCCCTCATCGCCGACCTGGATGCGGTGTTCGCCTCGCGGGACTGGCCGGAATGGCGCGAGATCCTGGTCCGCCACGCCGTCAGCTTCGGCGAGATCGGCACACTCGCCGATATTCCGGATGACCCGCAGATGCGGGAAAGCGGCGCGCTCATTCCCTGCGGCGACCCGGAGACCGGCGCCTCCCTCGCGGTGGCGGTCCCGTTGTTCCTGGAAGGGGAGGAGCGTCGCGAGCCGAAAGCAGGACCCGCGCCGGGAAGCGGCTGAGAGGCTCTGCGCCCGTTTCTCAAACGATGGTCCGTTCTCCGATACGGCGGACGGCGCCCGAGAAGACGGCGACCGTCTTGCCGCCGTCCTCGCGCACCTCGACCGCATACAGGCCGGTGCGCCCCGCGCCCGCCTGTTCCCGGGCCTCGGCCACAAGCAGACGGCCCGCCCGGCCGGGGCGCAGGAACGAAATGGAGCAGAACTGCGCCACCGAGACCCGGTTGCGGCTGTTGCTGGCAAAGGCCATGGCCGAATCGGCCAGGGAGAAGATGTAGCCGCCGTGGCAGACGCGGTGGCCGTTGAGCATCTCCTCCGTCACCGGCATCGACATGCGCGCCCAGCCGGCGCCGACCGCCTCCAGCCGGATGCCGAGACTGCGGGATGCCGCGTCGTCTGCATACATGGCGTCGGCGACCCGGCGGGCAAGCGCTTCGGCGGCCCCCGTTTCCGGCCCGGCATTCATCAATGCGTCCCCTCGAAGTCGTGGATATAGTCCCGGGTCTCCGGCACCGCGTCCGGGTCCTTCGCAAGCTGGATCTGGAACACGGTCACGATGTTGTGCAGGAAGCCGATCTCGCACGAGGTGAGGTAGAACTCCCACATCCGGCAGAAGCGCTCGTCATACATCGCCCGCGCCCGGTCCCAGTTCGAAACGAAACGGTCCCGCCACGCCCGCAGCGTCTTCGCATAGTGGCGCTTCAGCACCTCGACATCCGTCACCAGCAGGTGCTGGCCCTCTATCGCGGGCATCAGTTCCGAAAGCGTCGGCAGATAGCCGCCGGGAAAGATGTAGCGCGTGATCCACGGATTGACCGGACCCGGCGTGTCGTAGCGACCGATCGTGTGCACAACCGCAACCCCGTCATCCGTCAGCAACTCCCGCACCTTCCCGAAAAACTCCCGGTAGTGGCCCAGGCCCACATGCTCAAGCATCCCAACCGAGACGATCCGCTCATAACGGCCCCTCTCCTCCCGGTAGTCCTGG
>JAJDYL010000099.1 GCA_022825195.1 Alphaproteobacteria bacterium | reverse complement strand
CAGGCGCCGGCAGCACTTCCACACTCCTGAGAGTCGAAATTGAGGTCTGCATTCAGACTCTTACCTCCTGCTTGCTTCGCAGAGGTGAAATCTCAGATCAGAACCTCAGTTGGAAGGTGCCCCGTCCGCCCCGCTTACGTTTTATTGACATAAAATCAGGAAGGCGCCCATGCACACGACTCACCTGCGCAGGGTCGGCGGTTCGGTAATGCTTGCAGTGCCGCCTGCCCTTCTCGACCTCCTGAATCTTGGAATCGGGGCCAAGGTGGATATCGGCATCGAGGACGGCCGCCTGATCGTCGCGCCCAGGGAACGGCCCCGCTACACGCTCGATGAGCTTCTGGCGCAATGCGATGAGGATTCGGTCGTTTCGGCCGACGACCGCCCGTGGCTCGACTCAAGGCCGGTCGGCAAAGAGCTGTTGTAGTGGAGCGCGGCGAAATCCGGCTTGTCAGCCTGGACCCCACTGCCGGCCATGAACAACAGGGTACGCGCCCGGTGCTGATCGTGTCCCCTGCCGCCTTCAACCGGGTGACCGGTACGCCGGTCGTCCTGCCGGTCACGACGGGAGGAAGCTTCGCGCGCCGTCGAGGGTTCGCCGTATCCCTGGAGAATGCCGGCACCCGGACGACTGGCGTCATCCGCTGCGACCAGCCGCGCGCCCTCGACCTTGCCGCCCGCAAGGAAAGGCCTCTCGAATCCGTGCCGGAACCCATTGTGGAGGATGTGCTCGCCCGCCTTGCGGCCATCCGAGAATAACCGGCCCCGGCCGGCCCTCTAACCACCATGAAGTTCAGCGTTTCTTCTCTTCCAACCTAAAACGGCTCCTCATCCCATTCCCAATCTTCGTCGGCGTCATATAAGCCGCTGCGATCTTCAATCGCTTCATCTACTTCTTCCTCATCATCTACCCCCTGAAAAACAAGTGGTTTCGCATCTTGATCGTAAAATTGAGCTCCATTTTCTATGAGGTCTCCAAACACTCCATAGTCTTCCCGATTTTTGCTCTTTAGGCTGTAGCCAAATATCCTTTCCGCCTCATACGACAACAACCAATCGCTTCCTAGCATTGGGTTATCTCCTAATCTTTCATAAATTAAATCTATGTTTATTCGACCAACACTTCCTACTTTCGCAACTAGATCCATCATCAGAATTACTGAGAACGGCCCACATTTTGATATTATGATTTCACACTGACTTGCTGTTAATTGTTGATTGATCTCCTTAAGCAACCAGCAAGCCCATACTACTTCAGAGTCATTTCCCAAAGGCGCATGGTATGATATAATATTTTGACAGACATTTCGCCATATTCTTTCATTCACACCCTGTCGTCTATGCCTCCAAGAAACAACCCGTGCTACGTAGTCGAAGCAATGTGGATAGTTGACGGCAACACGAATTAGAAACGGTTCCAAGCACTCCCAATAAGTTGACCAAAGTTTAATGTCATCCATCTGTCGGATGGCATACTTTACAATTCCATCATCATTTTCTTGATTCGCAATTCGGATAATTTCATCAAGATATGTGACTAATTCCGCCTTTTGAATTCTTCTCGGATGACTTGTAGAAAAACCCCGTAACTCTCGTCTAATTGTCACAGGCCAAAACGGTTCCAAGTCTTGTTTAGCGTCAAATATTCTAGTTTTATTTTCGTTAATATCTAGTTCAAAATGACGAATTGCATCTCGATAATTACTCAATAGATTGTGAGCTTCATCTGCAGTTGAAGCGCCGATATAGACATCATCTACTAACCTAGCTACAGAAACATGATTATCAACTTGACGGATGAACTCTGCATCTATTGCTCCTGCAATGAGCTCAGAAAAAATCCGAGACGTATCAGGACCTACCGGGATACCAACGGTTTGTTGATCTTGGCACTGGCGAATAATATAATCTAAACCATTCGCGAACGTATCGGTAGAGTGTTGTGATCGATCTTTTTTTGATTGAGTTTTGCCATGAATTGACCAAGGAATAGAGTGTGTATAAATTGAGTGAAAAAACCTAGAGATATCGGTCTTAACAATATAGCGAGATTCGCTGAGTACTTGTCGCCGGAACGCTATGAATTCTGAAAACGAAGCAATACGCAATGCTCTGTGAAATTCAACATCGTATTTTGGGATTGATTGTGAAAACTGAGATTTATTCAGTTGACGAGCTAATGCAAATCTATACTTGCCCAAATAAGAAGCAATGTCAATGAAAAATAACGGATTCGGAGTCGAAAATACTCTTCTCTGTCCCCCTCTTTTTGTTTCATTATATCGAGCAAGTGCAAGAGGTTTATTCGGAATAAGTTGCTCCGATGAGAGTAAATGTTTAGATCGCGCTGTTGAAAAGAAATTTTTTACGGTAAACACTGGCGGCAAATTTTCTGGATAGAAACCTCTCTCCATTATGGCGCGTTGGAAGTCTGCTTTTTTCCCTTTATTTATTGTCATTTGGTCATCCAGCGCATATCGGATCGGAAAGTAAGGAACTTGAGAGGATAATCGGACGCTGACTTTGGTCCAAGACCCTTTTTCGAGAGGGGGGATGCCTACTCCTTCTTGGCATCCGTGTCCTGACCAGTTGAGGATCTCGTCTCTGATTTCGTTCAAACCACCGCCGGGCTCCGGCGCTCCAGCAGCGTGACATCGCGCCATTGGCCGGCGAGGGGGCCGTGGGTCATGCGGCCGAGGCGCTCGCGGATGCCGACCACGCGGAAGCCGAATTTGCGGTGGAGCGACATGCTGGCCTGGTTCTCCTGGAAGATGCCGGCCTGGAGCGTCCAGAGGCCGGCCCGCTCCGACGATTCGATCAGCGCGCCGAGCAGCCGGTCGCCGACGCCCCGGCCGCGCACGCCGTCCGCCAGATAGATCGAAACCTCCCCGACGCCCGCATAGACCTCTCGCGAGGAGACCGGCGACAGCGCGGCCCAGCCGACGACCGCGCCGCCCTCTTCCGCCACCAGCCGGCAGCATTCGAGATGGCCGGCGTCCCATTCCTCCCAGGCGGGCACCGCCTCCTGGAAGCTGGCATGGCCGGTGGCGATGCCGACGCCGTAGATGGCGAGCACGGCCGGGCCGTCCGCCGCCCGCATGGACCGGATTTCAACCATCATTCGTCATAGACGACGAGGCTGACCAAAGGCACGTCGACCCGCGCCCGGCCGCCGAGGAAGGCCAGCTCGACGAGGCAGACCGCGCCCCGCACGTCCGCGCCGATACGCCGCAGCAGCTGGATCCCCGCGCCGAAAGTGCCGCCGGTGGCGAGCAGGTCGTCCACCACCACCACCCGTTCGCCGGGCCGGATGGCGTCCGACTGGATTTCGATCGTGTCGGTGCCATATTCGAGGTCGTAATGGTGCGAGACCACATCGCCCGGCAGCTTGCCGTGCTTGCGCAACATGGTGAAGCCGATGCCGAGCCGGTCCGCCACCGGGGCCGAGACCAGGAAGCCGCGCGCCTCGATGCCGGCCAGACGGTCGGCGCCGAAATCCTCCACCGCCTCGCAAAGCCGGTCCACGGCGTAGCGCCACGCCCTGCCGTCCCCGATCAGGGTCGAGATGTCGTAGAACAGGATGCCGGGCTTCGGATAATCGGGGATCGTCCGGATACAGGATTTGAGGTCCATGCACGGTCTCGCGGGTGAAGGTCCGGCAGGGAGCCTAGAGCATCGCCGCCGCAAGCCCAACGGTGCGACCGGCCTGCTGCTTGCGCTCTCCGCCCTGCAGCTGGCGCCGGGGCTGCTGCTGCCGGCGATCACCGTCGAGCGCCTGTGGTTCGGGACCGACTATTCCATCCTGGGCTCCGTCGCCGAATTGGCCGGAAACGGCGACTGGTTCCTCGCCGCCGTGGTCGGCGCGTTCTCGGTCGCCCTGCCCGCGGCGAAGCTGGGTCTTGCCGCCTGGGCGTGGCGGACCGGCAGGACGGACGCAAGGCCGGTCCGGGCGCTGGGCGCGGTGTCGAAATATTCGATGCTGGATGTGTTCGCCGTCGCGGTCGCCGTGCTGGTGCTGGACGGGCAGCTGCTGACGAGCGCCTCCGCCGGCCCCGGCATCGTCTGCTTCACCGTCTCGGTGCTGCTCTCGACCTGGGCCGTGCACCGGCTCCGTCAGGAGGACCGCTGAACCGCGAGCGCCGCGAGCCGGCGTTCGTCCAGCTCGGCGCGGATGCGGAGCAGCAGCACCGTCACCCAGAAGAAGAAGAAGGCGGCGTACATGACCAGCAGCGGACGCAGCATCGCCGGGTCGATGGCAGGCGCGCCGAAGCGGCTGACGCTCGCCGGCTGGTGCAGCGTGCTCCACCAGTCCACGGAAAATTTGACGATCGGCAGGTTGACCGCGCCGACCAGCGCCAGCACCGCCGCCGCCCGTCCCGCGCGGCGGGGATCGTCGAACGCCCGCCAGAGCGCCATGTAGCCGACATAGAGGAACAGCAGCGCCAGCACGGAGGTCAGCCGGGCGTCCCACACCCACCAGGTGCCCCAGGTCGGCAGGCCCCAGAGCGAGCCGGTGACGAGCGCAATCAGGGTAAAACAGGCGCCCGGCGCAGCCGACGCCCTGGCCGCCAGTTCGGCCAGCGGATGGCGCCAGATGAGCGCGCCGGCGCTCGCCAGCGCCATGACCGCATAGGTGCTGAGCGCCATCCACGCCGCCGGGACATGCACATACATGATGCGCACGGAGTCCTTCTGCTGGTAGTCGATGGGCGAGTCGACCAGCGCCAGCCAGAGCCCGACGGTGAAGGCAAGCGCCGAGACGCCCGCCGTCCAGGGCAGGGCGCGCCCGGCGAAGCGGCGGAAGCGGCCGGGATTGGCGAGGCGGTGCAGGCTGCGGGCCAAGGGTGCTATTGCTCCACGGCGTGACGAAGCGCCGCTGCGGCCGCCGCCGGCGCCAGCGCCAGCGCGGCCAGCGACAGCGCGGCCAGCAGGGCGAGCGCGCCCTCCCGGCCTTCGGCGGCGGCGGCCCCGAAGATCAGGACGGGAATATAGAGCGGCAGCACGAGAATGGCCGTCAAGACCCCGCCAAGCCGCGCGCCGAGCGTGAGCGCCGCGCCGGCCGCGCCGATGAGCGTGAGCGCCGGCGTGCCGACGAGGAAGGAGAGCGCCAGCAGGCCGAGATGCGCGCCCGGCACGGCCAGCATGGAGCCGAGCAGCGGCGCGATGACGGCCATCGGCAGGCCGGTCGCGAGCCAGTGCGCGGCGCATTTGGAGAGCACGACCGTCACCAGCGGCTCCGGGCGGGCGGCCAGCAGGTCCAGCGTGCCGTCCTCCCAGTCGGCGCGGAACAGCCGCTCCAGCGAGAGCAGCGCCGCCAGCAGCGCGATCACCCAGAGCAGGCCGGAGCCGACGCCGGCCAGGGTGCCCGGATCGGGGCCCAGCCCGAGCGGAAACAGCACCGCGCCCAGCACGAAGAAGAGCAGCGCCAGACCGCTCTCCCCGCCCTGCCTGCCGGCGAGCGCGAGGTCGCGGCCGAGCAGGGCGAGGAACAGCCTCACGGCGCGGCTGCGCCCAACCGGATGCGGTGGGCGGCCTCCACCCTGAGCGGGACATGGCTCGCGACGACGGCCGCCCCGCCGCCCGCGAGATGGGCCTCCAGGCCGCGCGCCATGTCGGCCACGGCCGCTTCGTCGAGGCCGGCGGTCGGCTCGTCCAGCAGCCAGAGCGGCGCCGGCGCGGCGAACAGGCGCGCAAGGCAGAGCCGGCGGCGCTGGCCGGCCGACAGCAGCCGCGCGGGAAGGTCCGCGAGCGCGCTGAGGCCGACGGCCTCCAGGCCCGCCGCCACGGAGCCCTGGCCCGCGAGCCCTACCCAGAAGGCAAGGTTCCGGGAGACGCTGAGCGCCGGCTTCACCGCGTCGCCATGGCCGACATAGTGAAAGTCCGGTTCGCCTCCGCCGGTCCAGGACAGGCTGCCGGCGGAGGGCGGCAGCAGCCCCGCCAGCAGCCGCAGCAGGCTCGACTTGCCGGAGCCGTTCGGCCCGGTGACGAGCGCGGCCTCGCCGGGCGCGAGCGCGAGGTCCAGCCCCCGGAACAGCACGCGCCCGCCGCGTTCGCAGGCGAGGCCGCGCGCCTCGAGCATCAGCCGCCGAGCGCCACCGCCGCCGTCGGCGACTGCACGTGCGCCGCCGCCGCGTTGCCGCGCATGACGATCTGCGGGTTGGCGAACAGCTTCTGGCCGACGGCGCTTTCGGTCACCTCGGTCGGGAAGCGGCCGGCAAGGGCGGCGCGTATCTCGGGCGGCAGTTCGCGGTCCATCGTCACCCTGCCCTCGCCGCTTGCATCGATCCGCGGCCGGTGGACCGCATCGTCGAGGTCGAGGCCGAAATCGAGCAGCATGGAGGTCAGCTGGAAGACGGCCGGCACGATCCGCCGCCCGCCCGACGCGCCGAGCGCGAAGCGGCCCGACCCGTCCGCGTCCGTCACCACGACCGGCGCCATGTTGTTGAGCGGCTTCACCCCGCCCTTGAGAGAGTTCGGCCGGCCGGGCCGCGGGTCGAACCAGTAGATGCCGTTGTTCATCAATATGCCGGTTCCCGGCAGCATGAAGCGCGAGCCGAACCGCTCCAGCAGCGTGTTGGTGAGCGACACCATGTTGCCGGCCGCATCGACGACCGAGAGATGGGTGGTGCAGCCGCGCCCGCTCGCGTCGCCGTCATGGCCCATATGCGCGAGCCGGTATTCGTAGGCTTCCGACAACGCCTCCGCCCAGGCGATGTAGGCGGCGGCGTCGAGGCCGGCGGCGCGGTCGAGCCGGGCGTCGAGCGTGCCCAGCGCCCGCGCGAAGGTCGGCCCGCCGTTCAGGCCCGGCATCAGCCTTACCACGCCGTCATGGTGCGGCACGGCGAGCGGTTCCACCTCGAAGGCCTCGTAAGCGCCGAGGTCGTCGAGCGAGAGCGCGCCGCCGGAGGCCGCCATGTCCGCCGCGACGCGCCGCGCGGTCTCGCCCTCGTAGAAGTCGCGCGGGCCCGCTTCGGCCAGGCGGCGCAAGGTCTCCGGCAGGCGTCCCAGAGGGCGGCGGAGCGGCGCATGCGGCGTTTGCGAAACGAGGGGCGCGCCGCCCGGAAGATAGGTCTCGCGCGCCTCCGGATAGCGCCCGAGGCCGGCGTTCATGCCGAAGGCGATCTGCAGCGTCGCATACCAGCTGGCGGCAAGGCCGCGCTCGGCCGTCTCGATGGCGGGCGCCAGCGCACCGGCCCAGGAGAGCGTGCCGTAGCGCTCCAGCGCCATGGCGAAGCCGGCGACGGCGCCCGGCACCGCCACCGCCTCCGGCCCGACCGCGTTGCGGTCGCCCTGCACGCGCGGCCAGACGAACAGCGCGTCCTCCGGCCCCGCCTCGCCGCTCAGCGCATAGCGGGCCGGATCGAGCGCCGCCGGCGCGGTCATGGAATAGTCGATGCCGACGGTGCGCCGCTCCTCCGCGAGGTGGATCAACATGACGCCGCCGCCGCCGATGCCGCTCATCCAGGGCTCGGTGGTGGCCAGGCAGAGCGCCGTGACGACCGCCGCGTCCACCGCATTGCCGCCGGCCTTCAGCACGGCCGCGCCCTGCTCCGCCGCCTCGGCCTCCTGCGCGGCCACGAGGCCGTGGCGCGAGCGCACCGCAGGCTTGCTGAGGCTCCAGTGTTCGGCGCGGAAGGTCATTGCACGGTCCCTTTCCCGGCTCCCATGCCGGCGCAGCATGCCGCTTGCCTGTGGCGGCCCATCGTAAAGCGGCTTCGGCCTTTCCGGAATATGGCGAGGCGGCGGCGCCCGCATAGCCCGCACTTGCCGCGCCTCTTCATTTCCGGTATATTTTCCGGAAATGAAGGATGCCATGGCCGAGTCCGAACTGTCGCCCGTAACCCGGTGGCGCAGGCGCAGGCGGCGCCTGGGATTTGTGCGTGTCGAGGTTCAGGTCCGCAAGGAAGATGCCGGGCTGCTGCGGGACATCGCCGGCGCGCTTGGCGATCCGGCGCGCGAGGCCGGGACGCGCGCCGCGCTGCGCGAGACCCTCGCCCCGCCGCGCACCGGCGGGCTCAAGACGATGCTGGAGCAGGCGCCTCTCGAAGGGATCGATCTCGCGCGTCCTCGCGACCTCGACCGCGATCTCTCCCTGTGAGTTTCCTGATCGACACCAACATCGTCTCCGAGATTCGCAAGGGAAGCCGCTGCGATCCGGCTGTCGCCGCGTGGTGGGCAGGCGTCGCGGAGGACGATCTCCGGGTGAGCGTGCTGGTGCTGGGCGAGATTCGCAAGGGCGTGGAACTGGCGCGTCAGCGGGACCCGCAAAAGGCCCGGGCGCTCGAGACGTGGCTGAAGGATCTGGTCTCGGACTTCGGCGACCGCATACTTCCCGTCGATGCCGCTGTCGCCGAAGAATGGGGACGCATGGCCGCGGTCCGGCCCGTGCCGGCAATCGACGCGCTTCTGGCCGCAACGGCCAGGACCAACGGGCTCACGCTGGTGACCCGCAACGCGGCCGATGTCACCGGCCTCGACGTAGAGGTGCTGAATCCGTTCGAACTGTGACGGCTCCCGATTCTCGCTCCCGTCTTGCGGTTTCGCCACATGGCCCATGACTTCCCGCACCGCCGCTCCAACATCCGCTTGTGTGACCGTGCCGCGCTTGGCTTCCTCGAAGGCAGCCGGTTCAACCCGCCACTCACCTTCGTTTGTCAGTCATTTCGGTATCTCTGGTTTCGGGTTACGGCTACTCAATGCCGAGCACGAGACATATGCACAGCGCCATCCAAATCAACACGGCAAGAAGCGTGTAGCGGCTTCCCTTGGCTTCTCCGCCGCTTTCCGCTTCGATCAAGAGTTCTTCCGCTTTGTTAAGCTGCCCTTTGGCGTATTCGGTACGCAGACCATAACGACGCGCTTCGCCGACAAGGACGAATACCCGATAGGCAAGGCCGGAGTCTCGGTTGCGTATCGCGTGCGCACGCTTTGCGATTGCATCATCGCGCGGCGTCAAGAGCTTGAGATAAACCATCGCTGCTCCGGCGATAAGGCATAGGCAGACGAGTACGAACATCAGGAATTTCATGCTCCGCCTTCCTTGATCATGTATCTATGCTTTCGGTTCTCGCTCCGCAAGCCAGAATTTTTGTCGTCAGCGATCCGGATAAAATTGATTCGGATGTCCAAGCTTAGGAAATCCGAAATACTCCGAAGCATGGTTTCCGACAGAAATTTGCTCATTCGGTTTCTTGAGCCAACCCCTTGGAGGCGTTTGACTATATATTCCACACCGTTTCTCTGTTTCGTGCCACCTGAGGTTGAAGGCCGCGCATTTCGGGTAGAATACCATTTCTGAATAGGGCAGATGGTCGTGGACCCACCAAGCCATTGCCTGCCATGGTGTTCCGGCTTCGTAGCGAGGAATAAACCACGGGACCACGATGCAGGCGGTTGCCCCAATACAGCCCTTAGCATCCTTCTGGTCCCAAATATGACGTGATCGATTTTTCTCGGTAGAAGCACAATTGTGCTTGTTCTCGCTACCGAGAGTGTTGACCTCGACGGATCGGTATGCAGAACGAATGGATACATGGCCGAAGGTAGTATGCAACGGTTCGAGGAGTTCTTCGCATAGTTTCCTTCCCGCCATAATCGCTAAGCAAGGGTCTTCGGGAATATTCTGCACTCCATAAAAGTTTGCAATTTCGCTGTAGAGCATATCTCGCATGAAGAAGTGTTCGGACAACCGGACTCGCCCGAGATCTTCCAGACTTTTTACTGATTTCGGCTTTTGTATTTTTCTGCCCATTGATCCGGTTCCATTCGATCGGGTTTCCTTGCCTCCTCCCAAACCGGCCTCATGCCGGCAGGATCGGGCCGCCGGTTACGGTGGTGCGCAGGAAGCGGCGCAGCTCGCCCAGCGGATAGTCGAGGCGCCCGCAGTGCATCACGCCGCCGCGATTGTCCCACATCAGCGTGTCGCCGACGGACCACTCATGCTCCCAGTGGAACTCCGGCCGGTCGAGCATGTCGTAGAGCTCGTCCAGCAGCCGGTCGCTCTCCTCCTGCTCCATGCCGACGACGCCGACGGTCAGGAGCGGATTGGCGTAGATCGCCGCCCTGCCGGTCGCCGCATGGGCGTTGACGACCGGATGCACGGCGCGCTGCTCGCTGTCCAGCGTGCGCGCCGCCACGACGAGGCTCCTGTTGCGCTGGTCCGTGCCATAGACGAACAGCGCATCCAGGCCCTTCACCCGCTCCCGCGTCGCTTCCGGCAGCGCCTCGTATGCGGCCGTCGCATTGGCGAAGCAGGTATTGCCGCCGGAGGAGGGAATGTTCGTCGCGTGCAGCAGGGTCGCCTTGGCGGGCTTCGGGTCGTAGGAGAGGTCCGAATGCCAGCCATAGCGGACATCCTCTATGGCGCCGCGCCGCGCGCCCGTCTCGTCGAAGCTGCCGTCGGCGTGCTGGTTGGTCATCACCACCACTTCCGGCGCTTCCGGGTGGCGGTAGGCGCGCTGCACATGCGGCTGCAAGGCTCCGAAATGGCGCGAAAACGCCGTGAGTTCCGGCGGCGTCATCGGCGCGTCGCGGAACAGCAGCACGCCATGTTCCCCGAACGCCGCCTCGAGGTCCGCGACCGTCCGGGCGTCGAGCGGCCGGCGCGGGTCCACGCCGGTCACTTCGGCCCCGATGGCCGGCGACAGCTTTTCGATCTTCGCGCTCATGCCGGCTTCGACCCCTTGAGCAGGACGCGCTGGTGCCGGCGCTCCTCGCCCACGGGGAAGTCCGTGTTCACCGAATGCACCAGGCAGCGATTGTCCCAGAGCAGGATGTCGCCGAGCCGCCAGCTATGGTCGTAGCGGAAGCGGTCGGCCGTCATGTGCGCGTAAAGGCCGTCGAGCAGCGTGTCGCTCTCCTCGCGCTCCAGCCCGACCACGCGGTCGGTGCGGTTCGGATTGAAGTAGATGGCCTTCCTGCCCGTATCCTCATGGGTGCGCACCAGCGGATGGACCACGTCCGGCGTCTCGGCGGCCTCCGCTGCCGTGCGCGTCTCGGCCCGTCCCGGCGCGCGCGGCGTGTCGTAGCCGTGGACCGCCTGCGCGCCGTCGATCCGTGCCTTCAGGCCGGCGTCCAGCGCCTCCCACGCCCGGCGGGTGTTGCAGAAGCGGGTCTCGCCGCCGGAGGACGGCAGGGCGAGGGATTGCAGCATGGTCGCCTTGGCGGGCGCGGCGAAATAGCTGTCGTCCGTGTGCCAGCCGGAAAGCCGCACGAGCGTCAGGTCGTCCGGCTTGTCCTCGGGGCGCTTGTAGGTGCTTTCCAGCATCGAGACTTCCGGCACCTCGCCGTGGCGGCGATGGCGGAGGAGCTGCAATTGCGGCTCGCCGAAAAGGCGCGCGGTCCGCAGGAAGTCCGAGGGCGATAGCGGCTCGGAGCGGAAACAGAGCAGATGCCGGTCGAGGAAGGCCTCGCGCACCGCCGCCGCATCCGCCTCGGCCAGCGGCTTCGTCAGGTCGAGGCCGACGATCTCCGCGCCCAGCGCGTCGCTCAGCGGCCGTATCTCCAATGTCACGGAACCGGTCTCCCTCGTTCAGTCCGCGGCGTCCGCCGTCCGCGGCTCTTTCAGGCGCAACAGGAAACGCATCTCGCCTTCCAGCACAAGCTCTTCGCGCTGGTTCCACACCCGGCTTGCGAGCGTCATCACCCCGGTCGTCCGCTGCGGCTCCAGCGCCACGATTTCGAGCTCCGGATAGAGCGTATCGCCGGAGAAGACCGGCTTCAGGAAACGGCTCGACTGTTCCAGGAAACCGACCAGCGCGTCCTCCATCTGGGCCGCGAGGCCGGTCGCGCCGGGCGCCGTCTGGATCAGGGTCTGGAAGCCGTGCGCCATCAGGCCCGGCCAGCCGCGCGAGCGGCAATGCTCGATGTCGTAATGCACCGGCGCATTGTCGCCGCTGGCAAGCTGGAAGGCGTAGAACAGCGACTCGGAATGGGTGCGCGAAGGCGCGTGGAAGGTCTCTCCGACCCGGAAATCCTCGAAGCCGCGCTGCGGCGCCGGAGCGCGCGGGGACATGGGCGTGTCGCCTCCTCTTCTGGCTCCGGCAATGCTGCCACGACGCGGCAACGGGCGGAAGGGGCGCGGGACGCTGCGCGGTCGGTCAGCAGCATGTAAAGTCAACGGACCACCGCAGCCGGAAGGAAAGACCATGGGACCGGGGTCCAATACGCATCTGATCGGTGAGGCCGGAGGGCGCGCCAGGCTCAACACGCCGGCCCTGCTGCTCGACCTCGATGCGCTCGACCGCAATATCGAGCGGATGGCCGCGCATTGCCGGCGGACGGGCCAGGCGCTGCGCCCCCATGCCAAGACCCACAAGAGCGTCCAGGTCGCGCGCCGGCAGATCGCGGCGGGCGCCGTCGGCCAGTGCTGCGCGACGCTTGGCGAGGCGGAGGTGCTGGCCGGCGCCGGCATTCCGGGCGTGCTCGTCACCTCGCCCGTGGTCGGCCCCGGCCGCGTTGCCCGGCTCGTGGCGCTGAACGAGGCCGCCGAGGGGCTGATGGCGGTTGCCGACGACCCCGGCGCGGTCGCGGCGCTGGCCGAGGCGGCGACCGGCAGGCCGCTCTCGCTTCTGGTCGATATCGATGTCGGCACGCGGCGCACCGGCGTGCTTTCGGCGCAGACGGCGGTGGCGCTCGCCCGGCAGATCGACGAGGCGCCGGGCCTCGTCTTCGCCGGCATCCAGGGCTATGCCGGCCACCTCCAGCATGTGTACGACTATGGCGAGCGCGCCGAGGCGGTGGCGGCCGTGTCGGAGCGGCTCGCCCATGTCTCCTCGGTGCTGGCGGATGCGGGCCTCGCCCCGCCGCTGGTCACCGGCGGCGGCACCGGAACGCACGACCAGGACTACCGCCACGGCGTGCTGGGCGAGCTCCAGGCCGGCAGCTTTGCGGTGATGGACGTGGATTACGGCAGGGTCGCGCTGACGGAGGACGGTTCCGGCCCGTTCGAGCCCGCCATGTTCGTGATGGCGACGGTGGTAAGCGCGGCAGGCGACGAGTTCGCCATTATCGACGCCGGCCTCAAGGCGCTTGCGACCGACGGGCCGATGCCGCTGTTCGCGCGCGGAGCGCCGGAGGGCGCGACCTTCAGCTTCGCCGGCGACGAGCACGGCCGCGTCCACTATGCCGGGGGCAATCCAGCACGGCTCAAGGTTGGCGATATCGTGGAATTGCATCCGCCGCATTGCGACCCGACGGTCAATCTCTACGACGTCTATCACGCCATGCGAGGCGAGGTGCTGGAAGCGGTCTGGACGGTGGACGCGCGCGGCCGCCGGTAGCGCGATACCGGACCGGGCGGTTCGGCCTGCTCGCCACCGGCTGCGGCGGCATCGGGAACCGGGGACGGTCCCGTTTTGCAGGAGGCGGCAAAGGAATGTGACAATATCGTTCCTGAAATTTAAGTAATATTTCTCTGTTTGGGGATTGCATTCTCAGAAACAGTGGTATGATGGGTCCGAGGGAGGCGAAGTCCGCGCGGACCGCTTCCCCGCCCGTGCCGGTCCGGTGCGGAACGACCCCGATTCAGCCGACAGGCGAAGTGTGTCCTGTGCCTGCCTCGCGCGCGGGCAATCAGGCGCGCGAGCCGCGCCGCCGCGATACGCCCGCCCCCGCCGGCGCAGGCGCGCGCAGGATACGCGCGAAACGGGGTCGCTCCGGTGCCGGGGCGGCAGGGCCGTCGAACCGAAACGGAATGAAGGAGTTGCCCATGCCCATCATCGACCCCGCCGTCGCCCTCTCCACCCGGCAGGAAGCCTTCTGCCGCCACTATGCCGTCTCCGGCAATGCCGCCGGCGCCGCAAGGCAGGCCGGCTATTCCGAGCGCTCCGCAAGGCAGACCGGATGCGCCCTGCTGGAGCGGCCCTGGATCGTGGAGCGCCTGCGCCGCATCCGCCTGTCGTGGAAGCGCACCGAACGGGACGAGGCCCGCATCCTGCTTGCCCGGTCGGAGCAGGCCTGGGATGCGGCGGTCGCCAGCGGGTCGGCCTACATGATGCTGCGGGTGCTGCGCTTCCAG
>JAJDYL010000183.1 GCA_022825195.1 Alphaproteobacteria bacterium | reverse complement strand
GTCGGCGGCCCGTCCAGGCCCGGCGCCCACGTCGATTTGAGGGCCGAGCGCGACACCCTCGCGATCCTCTCCAACTGCCCCCAGGTCAACAACCCGGCTGCCGGGGGCCGGCCGACCCCGATCCGCGTGCAGATTCTCGAAGCCGGCAGGGCCCGGGGCCGGCGTGACGAATGAGGTCCAGGCCCGGCGCTACCCGGCAAAGGCAGCCGTTTCAGCCGGAACGGATCGGGCTCCGGTGCGCCGGCGCTTCCGGCTGTTGCCGCCTCCGGTCGCGGCGGCGCCGGGTCGCTCCGGCATCGACGGTCATCGCCGCCTCGTCGACGACCACGCCGTAGTCCTCCCCGGCCCTCTCGACCGACACGTAGCCCTGCTCGACATCGGCGAGCACGCGCTCGGGCTCGCGCTCGAACGGGTCGCCATAGCCGCCTCCGCCGCTCAGCACGAACCGCATGCGGTCGCCCGGAGCGAGGCGCCGGTAAACCCCGTGATCGACCGGCTCCCCATTGTGCCAGAGGCCGCTGCCGCGCCCGTTCCGGCCGCCAAGGCGGCCGAACACCGGAAAGGGGCCGTCCTCGGTGCGGCCGCTCAGCCTGACCGAGCTCTCGACATCGCGGGCAGGCTCGGCGCCGCCGTCGAGGATGGCGAACTCGATCTCCTGGCCGAGCCCGCCCCGGTTGCGGCCCGGCCCGCCCGAATCGGCAAGAAGTTCCTTGCGGACATAGTACATCCGCGCCTCGTTCTCGGTGACCTCGACGGGGATGTTGCGGGTGTTGTTGGGGAAGCAGAGGCAGGGATAGCCGTCATGGCGGGCGCTTGCGCCGAAGCCGCCGCTGTGTTGCGCGATCGCGAGGAATGACCGGCCGTCCCGGTGGCGGCCGTGCAGATAGACCTCGTTGGCCGGAGAGCCGCCGTTCGAGGCGAGGATCGATTCCGGCATGACGGCCTCCATCGTCGCGAAGACGATCTCGGGGAAGAGGTGCGAGATCATCGTCCGGCCCCAGGTGGCGGCCGGCGGGCGCGAATTGACGATGGTGCCCTCGGGCGCAATCACCCGGATGGGCCTGAGGCCGCCGTCATTGTTCGGCACATGGGGGTCGAGGGCGAGCTTGATGGGGTAGGCGGTGTATGAGCGCGTCATGTTGTAGGAGCAGTTGATCGCCGCCCCGACCTCGCCCGACGAGCCCGAATAGTCGACGGCGACCCCGTCGCCCTCGACCGTGACCTGGATCCTGACCACGACCTCGTCCTCGCAGCCCGGAACCTTCGGGAGCACCGCCACATTGCGGTACGACCCGTCGGGGAGCGCCGCAATCCTGCGCCGCAGGCTCGACTCGGTGCGGTGGATGACCTCGGCGCCCAGCGCCTCCAGCCCGTCGAGCCGGTACTCCTCCAGCAGCCCCTTCAGCCCCCGCGAGCAGACATTGTTGGCGACGAGTTGCGCCCGGACATCGCCCAGCACCTTGTCCGGCACCCGGATATTGGCCCGCATGAAGTCGAACACGGTCTCGTTCAGCCGTCCTTCGTCGAACAGCTTGAGGATCGGGATCTTCAGCCCCTCCTCGTACATGTCCTTCGATTCGAGGGTCGACATCCGCCCGCCCATGTCGAGATGGTGGACGATGCACAGCGTGTAGCCGACGATCCGGCCCCCATGAAAGATCGGGGCCGCGATCGAGATGTCGATGAGGTGGCCGCTCGCGATCCAGGGGTCGTTGGTGATGATGGCGTCGCCCGGCCTGAGGGTCTCCGGGGGGTATTTGGCGATGAAGTTGCGCAACACCTCGGGGACGATGCCGAGGAACCCCGCGGTCGTGACCGTGGAGTGGGACAGCATCCGCGCGTCGGCGTCGAACAGCGCGCAGCAGAAGTCGTGATACTCCTTCACCGAGGGGGTGTAGGCGGTGCGCATGAGCCCCGTCGCCGCCTCGTCGACGATCGTGATGAGACGGTTCCAGAGGATCTGGATGGTGACGGGGTCGAGCTGCATCGCCTATCTCCGCGCGAACGTCGCCGAGACCGGCACCTCGCCGGCGCCGCTGTCGGCCGCCGCGGGCCGGCGGATGACAAGGTCCACCACGAGGCAGCCCAGAGGGTCCACGCGCAGCCGGTCGCCCGGACCGATGACGGTCGTCGATTCGCGCTCCTCGATGACCGCGGGACCGGCAATCTCCTGCCCGATGCGAAGCGCCGCCCGCTCATACACCGGCGCCCGCTCCATCCCGGACCCCGCCGGGACATGGACCTCCCGCCACGCCTTGGGCGGGGCGTCGGCCTCCGCCGGCGGCCGGGCGATCTCGAACGCCGGCGGGGGCTGGCTCACATGCACCCGGATGCTCGCGAGTTCGACCGGATTGTCGTCATCGACCTTGCCGTAGAGCGAACGGTAGAGCGCCTCGAAGCGCGCCTCCCAGTCGCGTTTCGTCGAGGGGGTGCCGCAAGGTCCGGCAACTTCGATCTCCAGCGGATAGTCCTGGCCGGAATAGCGCAGATCGACGCTGCGGCGCACGATGGGGGCGGCGCCGTCCGGCATCAGTTCGCGCACCTCGGTTTCGAGTTCGCGGAACCCGGCTTCGACCGCGGCGAGGTCCATCGCCTTCAAAATCCGCCTCACGGCGCGGCTCCGCTCGAACGCCACCGGGGCGGCCAGCAGCCCGAGCGACGACATGACGCCCGAATGGGGCGGAATGACGAGGCGCGGGCAGCCGAGCTTGCGGGCGAGCCCGGCGGCGTGGACGGGCCCCGCTCCGCCGAACGCGACCATCGCAAGCTCGGACGGCGCCTTGCCCTTCTCGGCGGCATAGACCTGAGCGGCCGCCGCCATGTTCTCGTTGACGATCTCGTGGACGCCCGCCGCCGCCTCGAGGACCGTCAGTCCGGTCTTCGAGGCGAGATGCTCCTCGACGGCCCGCTCCGCCGCGGCGCGGTCGAGGGCCATGCGCCCGCCGAGGAAGTAATCGGGATTAAGGTAGCCGAGCACGAGGTCCGCATCCGTCACCGTCGGCGCCGCGCCGCCCAGGCCGTAGCAGGCGGGTCCGGGCGCCGACCCGGCGCTGTCGGGGCCGACCTGGATGAGGCCGAGATCGTCCACGCGGGCGATGCTGCCGCCTCCCGCCCCGATTTCGAGCAGGTCGTAGACGGGCACCGCGGCGGGAAGGCCGCTCCCCGACTTGAAGCGGTGGGCGCGGTCCACCTCGTAGGTGCGGGTCCGGGCGGCCCGGCCGTTCTCGATGATGCAGAGCTTCGCGGTCGTTCCGCCCATGTCGAACGACAGCAGGCTGTCGATTCCTGCGAGGCGCCCGAAACAGGCCGCCGCCTCGACCCCGGCGGCCGGCCCCGACTCGACGATCTGGACCGGCACCTGCTTTGCCGTCTCGACCGTCGCGGTGCCGCCGTTCGACAGCATGATGAAGAGCCGCTCCCGATAGCCGCGTCCGGCGAGGCCGTCCGCCAGCCGCTCCAGATAGCCCTCCGCCACCGCCTTGACATAGGCGTCGAGCACGGTGGTCGATGTGCGTTCGTATTCCTTGGGCTCGGGGTGCACCTCGTGCGACAGCGACAGGGTGACGCCCGGAAGCGTCTCGCGGAGGATCTCCGCCGCGCGGCGCTCATGGGCTCCGTTGCGATAGGAATGCAGGAAGGAGACCGCGACCGCGCCGACGCCCTCGTCGCGGAAGACGGCCGCCGCCTGCCGGACGGCCGCCTCGTCCAGGGGAACGAGCACCGTGCCGTCGGCGAGTACCCGCTCCGGCACGCCGAGCCGCAGCCGGCGGGGCACCATCGGCTCCGGGAGGCGGATGAACATGTCGTAGATGTCGTAGCGGACCTCGCGGGCCAGCTCGAGGATGTCGCGGAAGCCCTCGGTCGTGAGCAGCCCGGTCTTCGCCCCCTTGCGTTCGAGGATGGTGTTGGTGACCAGCGTCGTGGCGTGGATCACCTCGCAGGTCCGGCCGAGCAGGCCGGGAATCCCGGCCGAGAGGTCGTCGATGCCGCGCATCACCGACTCTTCGGGCGCATGCGCGGAGGTCAGGACCTTGCCGACCCGGACGGCGCCGTCGGCGCCGTCCACCACCGCGAAGTCGGAAAAGGTTCCGCCGATGTCGATGCCGAGGCGATAGCTGGAAGTCACGTGGCGAGTCCTGCGGTTTGCGGCATCCGAGGCGATGCGCCGCCGCCGGCAGCCCGCCCGCCGTTCGAGTGTAGCAACGCGGCGTTCGTCCGGGCAAGCCGGCGGGCGATCCGGTATCGGCTGCGACATGCCGGGTTGAATGTCCGGCCGTGCGGGGCCACGCTCCCGCCAAGGCTTGAGGCAGCGGAGGCGCATGATGACGAGGCTCCTGTTCATCGCGGTTTTCGTCCTGGGACTCGCGGCCCCCACGGCGGGGGCGCTGGCCCATCACGGCTGGTCGTGGACGACCGGCGGCAATATCGACCTGACCGGCATCGTCAGGACCGTCCGCCTGGGCAACCCCCACGGCATCCTGAAGGTCGACGTGGAGGGCGAAGTGTGGACGGTCGAGGTCGGCCAGCCCTGGCGCAACGAGCGCGCCGGCCTCAAGGACGGCGATCTGGCCGCAGGGGTCGAGATCCGGGTGGTCGGCGAGCCGGCCGCCGACATGTCGGAAAAGCGGGTCAAGGCGGAACGGCTGTTCCTGGGCGAACGGGAGTACGCCCTTTACCCCGAACGCGACTGAAGCCTTGGAGGCCCTGTTCGCGGCGGTCGAGGGAACGGGTCTCGCGCAGTTTCTGCGGAGTTCCCGCTGGGGCTATGCCGCCGTCAACGCCGCGCACATCTTCGCCGTCGCCCTGCTGGTCGGGTCCGTCGTCCCGCTCAACCTCCGGCTTCTCGGCGTGTGGCGCGGCGTCTCCCGCGAAGCGGCGGTGCGGGTGCTCGCGCCCGTCGCGGCAAGCGGGCTGGCCCTTGCCCTGCTCACGGGGCCGCTGCTGTTCTCGATCCGGGCGCGGGACTATAGCGGCGTCGGTTTCCTGCAGCTCAAGCTGGCGTTCATTGCCGTCGGGGTCCTGTCCGCGCTCGCGCTCTGCCGGACCCACGGCTTCCTGCTCAGGGACGCCCCGCGCGCCCGCCTTGCCGGCCACGCCGTTCTTTCGCTGGTCTGCTGGCCGGGCGCGCTCGTCTGCGGGCGTTTGATCGCGTTCGCAGGGGATTGAGGCCGCCCGGCCACTGGCCCCTATCGGCACAGAGCGTCTGCGGACTTCCCGACGGACTCGTGACGCGGCGCTGTTTCCGTCAGCGTTTCGAGGAAGGCGACGAGATCGGCCTGTTCGCGCGCGCTCAGGTCCAGGCGGCGCAGTATCCGTTCGCCCCCGGCGTGCAGCCGTTCCTCGTCAATGGTCGAATAGTGATGCACGACGTCGGCGAGCGTCGCGAGGCTGCCGGCATGCATGTAGGGCCGGGTGAGCGCCGCGTTGCGCAGGCCCGGCACCCGGAACTCGCCGAAATTGCTCTGGCGCAGACGGACATGGCGGGTGCTGGCGGCGGTGGAGCGCCCGGCATCGTCGTTGAAGCGGCCCAGCAGGGTGTAGGGGCTCCGGCGCAGCTTGCGGATGCCGCCCAGCCGGCCGGGATCGACCCGGCCGGGCTCGATGAAATGCGGCACGCCGGCATCGGCGAACTCGCCGTTGGTAAAGGCCGGGCCGAAATGGCAGAAGGCGCAATTGCCCCGGCCGACGAACAGGCGCAGGCCGCGCCTGGCGGCGGCGGGATAGCGGGCCTGCCCGGCCGCATCGCCCAGCGCGAGCGCGTCGCGGAAATCGTCGAACGGCGTGCGGCCGGTGACCCGGGTTTCCAGGAACGCCGCCAGCGCCTTGCCGAGATCGACGAAAACCCGCTCGTCGTCCGCGCCCGGCGCATCGCCGAACGCGCGCCGGTAGCCGCAGGAAAGCTCGCGGTCGGAGCGAACCAGCCGTGCCGCGCCGCCGGGGCCGATACCCATCTCGCGGCCGTCGAGCAGGGGCCGCAGGTTTTGCGCCCACAGCGAGTCCTGCGCGCCGTCCCAGCCGAACCAGCGGTTGAAGCGCAGGTTGAACAGGGCGGGCGCGTTGCGGTCGACCGTTCGCTGCCCGCGGCTGCGCGGCAGGCCGTCGGTCCAGGCCCGGTCGGGCGGGTGGCAGCTCGCGCAGGAGACCGCGCCGGAGACCGACAGGCGCGGATCGAAGAACAGCGCCCGGCCGAAGGCGATGGCGGCCGGTTTGCCGGAAGCCCGGTTGCTCGGGTCGGGCCGCAAGGCCGGCGGCCATGGCCCGTGGCGCAGGATCCGGCGTTCTTCCCCGGCGGTGAAGTCGGATGCCGGCGCCGGCGCGGCGATGCCTGAAATCAGGCCGGTTGCGATTGCCAGCGCCGGCAGCCGCACGGCGGCGGCGCCGGAACGCCGGAGTGTCATTCCAGCACCGTTTCGGCGGTCAGCTGCTCCCGGCCCGCCGCCCCGCGAACGTCCAGAATCAGCCGCCAGCGCCCCGGCATATGGAGCATCAGGCCTTCGGCGGTTCCGGACAGGCCGTTCAGGGTCACTGCGGGCCGGTAGTTCATGCCGTGCCGGTGGTCCGGCATCCAGCCGCGCACCCGGACCCGGTCGACCGGCGGCCCGCACAGGCGGAAACGGATGGAGAAATGCGCGCCGACCGGTATGGCCGCCGGTTCCGGGCGCCACCATGCCGTCCACAGCTCGCCGGCGATGCTCGCGCCGCCGGTCCAGCCCTGCGGACGGGCGCAGGCCGCCGCCTCGCCGGCCGCGAGGATGAGCGCAAGCGCAGCCGCCAGCACCGGTCCGCCGGGGCGCCGCCGGGCCACGGTTATTTTCGGAGGTTCGCCAGGTGCGGCCGGATCATCGCCTCGCCGTTCCGCCAGGCGATCTTTTCGGCGAGGCCGGACGGCAGGTCGGCCAGCCATTCCCTGGTCCAGTCGGCGTGGTCGGCGACATAGTGCCAGCGCTCCGGCGTGAAGGTGTCGGTGCCGACGGTGACGCGGTCCGGGTAGGCGGCGAACAGGCTGCGCCAGTCGTCCTCGACCCGGCCCTCATGCGCGTGTTCGCTGCGGAAGGCCAGGTCGGTCCACAGGTTCGGGTGTTTCCCCAGCATCGGGCCGACCACGTCCGGACCGACGAAGCCGGCATGGGCCCATAGCACCCGCGCCTCCGGCCATTGGGCGAAAATCCCGTCCACGGCGCCGGCGTCCGAATGGGCGTGCAGCAGAAGATTGTGCTGCCGCGCCAGCTCGATCATGCGCCGCGGCACGGCCTTGCCGGTCTGCGAGGCGAAGAGATGGAATTCGCCGACCGCGACCCACCTGAAGCGCCGCAGACGGTCCTCCAGGAAGTCGACCGCCGACGGATCGTCGACCCAGCTGCGGATTTCGCCGCGCCGGCGGTAGGGGCGCAGGCTCGGCAGGACAAGCCCGGGCGCCGCGGCGTAGAGCGCGCGGGTGCCGGCGTCGCCCGAGCTCGACACCAGGGCCCGCTTCAGCCCCGCCTTCTCCAGAATGGCGACAGCTTCGCCGGCGGAGAACCGCTCGGCCGCGTCGTGGCTGAAATGGATATGGGCGTCGAAGATCGGCAACGGCGCGCCGGCGCGGGCCGCCGGGGGCAGCAGCGCCGCAACAGCCGAGGCTGCGAGAAAGCGGCGGCGCGAGACGATCGCCGGGCTCCTTCCTGCTGGCACGCCCGAATCCTGTCACTCCCGGCGGCTGCATGGCAAGCCCGCCGGCCGCTTTTCCGGGATGGGGACGGGTCGCGCGTGTATAACGGGGGCAGCGAGCGAACGGGCGCGGGAAGGAGGACGGAGCATGGAACGGAAAACGGAAACGGTCGCGGAGGCTTTGGCAGGCGCCTGGCGCGACGGCGGCAGCGCGGCCCCGCTTGCGGCGGAGCTGCATCCGACGACCTTCGACGAATCCTTCCGGGTGCAGGACGCTCTGGACCGCAGCCTCGGCTTCGAGCTGGCCGGCTGGAAGATCGGCATCACCAGCCGCGCCGGCAAGGAGAAGTTCGGAATCGACCATCCCGGAGCGTTCGGGCGCGTTTACCGCCGCATCGCCCGCGAGCATCCGGCGCGCTTCCGGATGAGCGACTTCCGCAACCCGCCGCCGCTCGAGGGCGAATTCGCCTTCCGGCTGGGCCGCGACCTGCCGCCCCGCGAGGCGCCCTACAGCGAGGCGGAGGTGCGGGACGCGGTCTCCGGGCTCATCATGGCGATCGACATGGTGGACACGCGCTGGGGCGTGCCGCCCTTCGAGCTGACGCCGTTCCAGGCCAATGCCGACAATGCCTGCGCCGGCGGGTTCGTCGTCGGGGGCGCGCTGGAGGGCTGGGAGACGCTCGATGTCGCCGGACTGCCGGTCAACCTCTATCTCGACGGCAGGCTCGCCGGCGAATCGTGGGAGGGCGAGCAGCGGTGCAGCCTGGACGAGCTGTTCGCCGCGCTGCACTGGGGCGCGAACCACCTGTCGGGGCGCGGGCTCGGCTTCCGGGCGGGCCAGGTGGTGAGCACCGGCAGCCCGCACCAGCCCGTGCCCGCCGTGCCCGGCGCCGAAGCGGTCATCCGCTACGGCGACCTCGGCGAGATCCGGGTGACGGTCGAGGCGTAGGTCCGGCGCCGGCCCTCAATTGATCGTGGAGGGCAGCCACATGACGATGCCGGGATAGGCGACCAGCAGCACGATCGTCAGCGCGTCCATCACCACGAACATCGAGCAGCCCTTGAAGATCGACTCGATCTGCACCCCGGGCGGCGCGATCCCCTTGATGACGAATGCGTGCAACCCGATGGGCGGCGTGATGTTGGCCAGCTCGCACAGCTTGATGAGGATGATTCCGAACCAGATCGGGTCGTGACCGAGGGCCACGATGACCGGCAGCACCACCGGCATGGTGAGCAGCATCATGGACAGCGGGTCCATGATCATGCCGAGCGGCACGAAGAGGAGCAGGATGACGATGAGCGTGCCGGTCGGGCCGAGCGGCCAGGCCAGTATGGCCTCCGAGATATCGACGGCGACCCCGCTCATGCGGATGAAATTGCTGAAGACGATGGCCCCCAGCAGCATGAAGAAGAGCGCCGCGGTGGTCCTCGCGCCCTCGTAGAAGGACCCGCGGATATTGTTCCAGCGGTCGGCCTTGGTCATCAGCATCAGGAAGGCGACGACGGCGCCGGCCCCGGCCGCCTCGGTCACGGTGAAGACGCCGATATAGATGCCGCCGACGATGGTGAAGAACAGCGCGAATATGCCCCAGGTCCGGTGGGCGGCGTTCAGCCTCTCCTTCCAGGTGAACCGGGGCACCCGCTCCCCGGCCGACTCCGGTTTGATGCGCGCATAGATGTGGATGCCGACCATGTAGATGGCGGCGGAGATGATGCCGGGGATGAGGCCCGCGATGAACAGCTTGATGATCGAGAGCTCGGTCAGCAGTCCGTAGAGGACCAGCATGCCGCTCGGCGGGATCAGCATGCCGAGCGTGCCCGCCGCCGCAATGGTACCGGTGGTGAGCGTGTCGGAGACGCCGTAGCGCTTCATCTCGGGAATGCTGATGCGGCCCACTGTCAGCGAGGTGACGATGCTGGACCCGGTGCACGCCCCGAACATGGCGCAGGCGCCCACCGTCGCGAGCGCCATGCCGCCGCGCAGATGGCCGAAGCAGCGCTGGGCGAACTCGAAAGCGCCCCGGGCAAGGCCGGCCCTGAGAACGCAGGCGCCGGAGAGGATGAACAGCGGCAGGATGATGAACCCGTATCTGGCCGACTGGTCGAACAGCATCCGCGGGATGATCCGCAGCGCCACGTCCCAGCCCAGCAGCAGAATGTAGCCCGCGAAGCCGATGAACATCATGGCGAAGCCGATAGGCATCCTGACCACCAGCAGGAGCAGCAGGAGGACGAAGAGGCTGACGACCAGGATGGTTTCCAATGTCTAGCTCCCGGTCATCGCGGGGTTGCGCCGGAACCGCGGCCGACCGCAGGCCGCCGCCTTCCGGGCCGGGCGCCCGCGCCGCTACATGGCGGTTTCATCTTCGTCCGGCTCCGGCTCGATCGTCGGGGCTCCGAGCAGCTCGAGAATTCTCCCCGCGAGCTGCAGGAGGAGGATGAAGGCGAGATAGGCGCAGCCGAGCGCAAGGAAGGTCTTGGACGGGTAGAGCGGAAACTGCGCGAAGCCGGCCTCGTATTCGAGGATCGACCATGACTTCACGGCCTGCGCGACCGTGCCGTAGGTCGCCACCGCAATCAGGAAGAAGGCAATGGCCAGGGTCACGATGTCGCAAACGATCTGCGTTCTCGGGGACATGAAGCGCATGACGACATCGACGGAAATATTGCGCCTCGTCCACTGCACGACTCCGAAGCCGAGGAAGGTGAGCGTGATGAACAGCAGGACGCTCGCTTCGTAGAGCCCCACGATCGGCCGGCTGAGGTAACGGCCGCCGGCATCGAGCATGGTGCCGAGGGCTACCACCGCAATCAGGCCCGAAGCCACGACGGTCAGGATCACGTTCAGGCGTTCCACGCGCGCGGCGACCGCGGCCAGGAAACGACCGGCCCGCTCGACTGCGGATTCGCTCATGCTGTCCCTCCGTCCGGGTGACCCGACCGGATCGCCGCCGGACCGGGCCGGCCGCCCCGCCCGCCATTCGCGGCAGCGGCGCGGGCAACCCGGGTCTCAGCGGTCCGCGGGCGCCGCTCCGGACGCCCGCGGGCGGTCTGCGTCAGTTGTAGGTCGGAACGACCGGCACCATGTCGACGTTGGGATAGACCGAGGTCTTGTTGAGGATCTCGGTGATCGCCCGGTAGCGCTCCAGCGCTTCCTTCGCCGGCACGCCCCGCGACTCGTAGTCTTCGGCCAGGGCCGCGAACGCCTCGTCGATCTTCATCTTCGCGCGCCAGTCGGCGAACTGCTCTTCGGTGAAGCGCACGAGGGGATAGTCGTTGTCCTCGATGATCTTCATCGCCTTGGCGGCATCCACCGCGACCCAGCGGGTGGCGAGGATCGTCCACTCGTAGCGCATGTCGACCAGCATCTTGCGCAGGTCCGCGGGCAGGCCCTCGAACTTGTCCTTGTTCATGATCATGTGGCCGGCGCCATAGGGCCCGATCCGCGGATCGATCAAGGTCACGCCGGGGATGTTCTGGGCGTATTTGGCCCAGCCCTGGCCCCCGGTCTCGGAGGTTGCGTCGAGGTTGCCGGCCCTCATCTGCTGCTCGATGTCGAACGCTTCGACCAGCACCGGGACCGCCCCCATGTTCTGGAGGCCCTGGCTGAAGATCGCGCCATGGGCCCTGATCTTCTTTCCGACCAGATCGTCGGGCGAACTGATGTCACCCTTGATCGCCATGCCCATCTGCGGGCCGGGGCGGATGTAGAGCGGCACGACATTGTTCTTGTGGAAGTCGTCCGCCGCGGGCTCCCAGGTGTCGTAGAGATGCGTGAACGCCAATGGCGGCACGTCGATATACTTGCCGAGGAACGGGCCTCCGATCAGGAGCGTCCGGAGCGGGTTGTCCGCCGGCGTGTAGAGCGGCGAGCACCAGGCGATGTCGACGGCGCCGTCTCCGACCGCGCCCTGAAGCTCCTTGGCGCCGAAGAGGCCCTTCCAGTGCTTCTTGGTGACCTTGAGGCGCCCGTTGCTCCGCTTCTCGATTTCCTCGAAATAGGCGTGCTCGACGTCCGCCCACGCGACGGTGCCCGGATAGTAGGTGGCGAAGCTGAGCTCGATCGCGTCCTCCGCCTGAGCCGCCGGTCCGGCCGAGAGAGCAACAGCCACCGGGAGCGCCAGCAGTCCTTTCCACAATGAACTTGGACTTGTCATCTTCATCGGTCTTCCTCCTTGAGGTGCGTTGACCGGTTGGCGGCGCGTCGGCTCTCCCCTCGCGAGAAAACGGGCCAGAAAAGGCTCCCCACGGTGAAAAGGTTAGCCGACGCCCCTATTGTTGTCGAAATTAAATTCGGGAGGCGGCAATGGCAGGCAAACTGGAAGGCAAGGTCGCGATCGTGACCGGCGGCAATGACGGCATCGGCGCGGAGACGGCCCGGCGCTTCGCCCGCGAGGGCGCCAGGGTCGCGATCATGGCGCGAAGGGAGGCCAAGGGGCTGGAGGTTCAGGAAGACATCCGCAGCGCGGGCGGCGACGCGACCTTCATCCGCTGCGACGTCACCGACAGCAAGGCGGTCGATGCCGCCGTCGAGGAGACCGTCTCCGCCTATGGCGGCGTCAACGTGCTCGTCAACAATGCGGGCGCCGGGTTCGGAGGCATCTTCCCGGACGAGACCGACGACGATTTCGATGCAACGGTGCGCCTCAATCTCCACGGCACGTTCTACATGTGCAGGGCCGCCTGGCCCCACCTGACGGACGCGGGAGGCGGCGCCATCGTCAACGTGTCCTCGGTGGCGGCCGTCATCGCCCACAACAAGCGGTCGTTCGACGCCGGCGGCGCGATCGGGCCGCCTGCGGCCTATGCGGCGGCCAAGGGCGGGATCGAGGCCTTCACCCGGTATATCGCGGCCAAGGGCGGGCATCTCAACATCAGGATCAACTGCATACGCTTCGGCGGGATTCTCGTCCCGTATATGGGCGGCACCCATCCCATCAGCCCCTATTTCAACATGCGCCAGCTGCTCGACGGCCCGGGCTATCCCGAGGATGCGGCGAACCTGATGCTGTTCCTTGCCTCGGACGACAGCAGGTTCATGACGGCGGAGACCATCGACCTCGACGGAGGCTACGGGGCCAAGGTCTGATACCGGCGGTTGTCGATTGGAACCCATGGCGGGGCCACCCCCCAACTCTCGCCCCGGACTTGATCCGGGGCCCGGTACGGCCGCTGCCGCAGGCCCGGCGTTCGCGCCTGCCCTCCAGCGGCTGCGGCGGCCGGGAAAGCCGCGGCTGGACCTCGGATCGAGTCCGGGGTGACAAAGGGAGGCCGGGGCGACAGTTGGGGGCCAACTCCTATGAGTCGCAATCCGGCACCGCTGGTTTCAGAGGTTGGGCGGGCGCACCCGGACGCCGGCGAGTTCCTCATACACCTCGATCAGCGCCCACCACTCGCGGTCCGAAAGGCCGCGCGCCTGGGCCGCGACGAAGGCCTGGGCGGTCGCGCCGCCGCCGAACAGCGGGACGGACAGCTCCCTGGCGAAGTCCACGGCGAGCTGCGTGTCCTTGACCACCAGCCGCATGCCCTGCCGGGGGCCGTCCTCCTCCGGCACCGAGGTTTCCGAGAAGATCCGTTCGCTCAGCATCCGGAAAATCCCGCTGTTGCCGCTGCTGGCGCCGATCACGTCCCGCACGACCTCGGGGTCGAGGCCCGCCTTGATCCCCAGCACCAGCGCCTCCATCGCGGCGATGGCATTGGTGGCCATGGTGAGGTTGTTGATGAGCTTGATCGCCGCGCCCGCCCCGGACGGGCCGACATGGTGGATGGCCTCTCCGAAGGTCTGCAGGACGGGCAGCGCCTTCGCGAACGCCTCTGCCGTGCCGCCGGCCATCACCGCGAGCGTGCCCTCTTCGCGCTGCTGGATGCTGCCGCTGACGGGCGCGTCCAGCACATGGACGCCCTTGCCCTCGCCCTCTTCGGCGATCCGCTGGATGACCGAGGGCGTGATCGTGCTGAGATCGACATAGACCGCGCCGGCCCTGGCGGCGGCAAGGACCCTGGCGCCGACCTCCGCGCTCGCCCGGTTCGTGTTCAGCGAGGCGAGCACGATGTCGGCGCCGTCCGCGGCCGCCTCCACGCTCCCGGCCGTGCCGGCCCCTTCGGCCGCGAGTTCCTGCACGGGCTCGTCGCGGAGGTCGGTGACGGTGAGCTCGTGGCCCGCCCGCAGGATGCAGCGGGCAACGGGCTTGCCCATGCCGCCGAGGCCGATGAAACCTGTTTTCACGATCGTCGGTAACCGGCCGCGCAAGACGCGCAGTCCGGGCTCCTGTGCTGTGTCGTCCCGCCGCGACCCTATGGCCGCGCCCGGCCGGAGTCGAGCGGCGCGGCGAAAAAAGTTCCCGCAGCGGCGCGGGCAGGCCGGGGCGACGGTGGAGCGTCGTTCCATATGGATCCCAATCCGGCAACACCGATATTGTTCCGCCAGTCCAGCGGGTTGTGAGAAAGTTGTCCGATATTTTCATTTATTGTTCCCGAACCGGATTGACTTTCCGAGGAATGGTGTAGAATAGGCATGAGAGAAAGGCGGCTTCCGGGGCCGCCGTTCCGCTTTTCTGCAGAAAGCATGGCTGGGGCGCCGCAAACGCCCCGGCGTGAGCAGGCGGGAGGGGTGCGCCCTCTGCCCGGCT